>CAZRFG010000097.1:3715-11366 GCA_964599205.1 uncultured Victivallaceae bacterium | reverse complement strand
GCGGCAGACCAGCAATTTTTTGCCGCCGTCCCGGTCGAGATCGACTGCCGTAAAAGCGTTGACCGGATCGGCGCCCGGTTTGAGCTCCCAGCGCAAGCGGGGCGCCGGAGCTTTCGCCGCCGGCCCGGCTGCCGCACTCGGAGGCTTCGCCGCGGCGGGGGACAGTGAACGCAGTGCCGAGTTCAGCTGCTGCTCCAGGGCCCGGCTGTCAGCGAGCAAGAGTTCGGTTCTGCCCGGGGCGATGGCCCGTTTTTCGGGCGATCCGGCCAAGGTCACGGTGGTTGGCCGGTCGGCTACAATGGTGGCGCGGCGCTGCCGCAAATCAAGCTCAATCGACACTGGATTGTCAGACCGGAAAACCGCCTCCTCCAGCGTCAGGCCGGTTGCTTCCGCCAGGCCGATCCGGTGGGGCCGGACGGCGAAACGCGCGGCATCGATAGTGATCGCCTTGCTCCGGAATGAACCGATTCCGAGCAGCACCGGAGAGTCGAGGTCGGCGATGACCGCCGCCGGGCCGAGCCGCCGCACCGCCGGCGGCCGGTCCTTCTGTCCCGGCGCAAAATGGAGCAGATTGAGGAATGCGGTTTCCTCGCCGGATTGCAGGAATTGATTCTGGCGCTGGACCAGTTTTTTGACCATTCCCGGGGTGGCCGGCCGCCGGACCGTGGTCTGGCGGGCTCCGTCGGCATTGATGATGTAGAGACTGTAGGGCTCACGGGCGTCGGCTCCGGCTTTGGCCGGGACCGCGCGGGTGATCCGGAAACATTCGGGCGAGATCAGCGCTTCGGTGTTGAGATCGAGCGTCTTAAAGACGCAGTCGAGTGTGTACTGGCCCGCCTCGCGGGCGCGGCAGAGGTCAAAAACGGCGAGGAATCCGCCCTTTTCCCAGATCAGGTTGCGTCGCCAGTCGATGCCGTTGTAATCGGTCACCCGGGTCTCGGTCAGGGCGACCGCGGGCAGATCGGCGAGATCGACGATCCCGGCGCATTCCGGCGGCGACTTGGCGGCGCGGCCGTCGCGCAGGACGCTGACCATATTGTGCTCGGTGCTGTTGTTTTTGAGATAGTCGGCGTCGATCAGCCAGTCCTGTTGACGGGAGGTCAGCTTGAGGATGGCATTGCCGTCGAAATGCATGTGGACGCCGCGCGAGTAGCCGTCAAGAATGAAGTACTGTCCATCCGGGTCGAGGTTCTGGCGGAATGAAATTTTGTCGAACGCCTCTGCGAACGGAATATTGGGAACCGCCGTCGGCGCGCCGCCGTAACTGCGGAAGTCATACTGCTCGCGGCTCATCGGAAAGGCGTTGACGCCGACGATGTTTTCCGGCGGCTGCGGCTTGATCGTCTGGTCGTACGGGTTGGGCCAGTTGCCCTGGTGAATCAGATTGAGGTAGCCGAGCAGCCGCGGGTCGCGGGTGTACCCGAAAACCGGCGGCACGCCCGCGTCGGCAATGGTCGTGTCGCGCCACAGTCCGGAGTCGCCGAACCCGGCGGCGCGCCCCTGGTTGTCGCAGATTGCCATCACGTATTCGGCGTAGCGCTGCGCATTGCGGTTGTCGAAGAACGGCGTCCGGCCGGAGGCCAGGTTGTAGAGCATGGTGTGGCCGATGGTCAGCGTGACGTAATGATCGGCGTCGCAGAGCGGCTTCCACGAGTTTGACTGGTGAGTGAAGGCGTCGTCGGCTTTCCGGAGATATTCACGAAGCAGCTTCTGATCGTCGTCGGAAAGCTCGCAGTTATTGAGGAAATAGCGGGCTCCGGCAAAAATCCCGAGCAGCGGGAACGACTGGTGATTGTGGATGATCGGCTGCTTGTCGACGTTGCGGTAGTCCGTCACTTTGCCCGCCACGCCTTTGAGGAACCCAAAGAGCATTTCCGCGTAACGCTGCCGCTCCGCCGGAGAGAAGAGAGGTGAACGTCCGACCGCATCCCACATCGTGAAAATATAGAATGAATTGCACTCTTCCGGCCAGGTCGGGGGCCGATCGGGCTTGGCGGCATAAATCCCGGCCATGACTTCAAGGACTTTTTTGGCCGCGACCAGGTAAGGTTCCTCGCCGGTGAGCAGATATTTGAGCGCGAGATCGTGGAATGCCAGCAAAGTGGGTTGCGCCGGCGCGTCGACCAGCGCTTTGGCGGCGTCAGGGGTCAAGGGCGCGCCCGGCACTGCGATTTTGCTGTAGCTCCGGCTGGAGACGATATAATCGACCGCCCGTTTCTCGGGGAGTTCCACATGGAGCAGCGGAGCGAGGCTCCCCTCCTTGAGCAGCGCCGGCAGGTTGCTGGACCAGTAATCGGCGGCCCGCTCCGCTCCGGCCGGACTGGAAGCGCCGATGACCAGCACGTCGCGGTCGACTCCCGGCAGACCGGGATTCTTCACGGTTTGGATCACAAAACCGTCGCCCCCCGGGATGAGCGAGTCGACCAGGGTCCGGCGGTTCCAGTACAAGCGCTCAATCAGTTGATTGTTGGACATTTTGCCGAGCGCGATGACGGTTTGGGCGGCCGGGGTGCTGGCGGTGAGCTCAGCGACCACCGGCGGTTTGGCGCCGAACTGCCGCTCGAGAGCCTGGGCGATGCGGGCGGCGGCGGCTTGCCAGGCCGGATCGGCGGGAGCCAGCAGGACGCAGTCGAGCTTGCCGCCGGTGGCGAGGATGAGCTCCGGGGGGGACGCCTTGAGTACCGGCTTGAGTTCGGCGGCGGAGACGCCAATTGCCATGGCGGAAAGGGCGGCGGGAAAAACGAATCGATAAACGTTGCGGATCATCCGGCGGATGTAAGCTGACATGGCGTCACTCCTTGCAGTGCGGTTTTTGCCGTTCGGGCGGGGGGGCGGCTGATTTCAAAAATTGATTTTGTAAAGCTCTTCGGCATTGGCGCTCCGCTTCACCGCCTGGACCGAGCCGTCGAGCATGCCGGCGTTGCCGGACTGACCCTGGTTGTGGGTCCGGAACAACGTCGAGTAGCCGCCGGTGTACGAAAGCAGCCGGGCCGGGGAGAGATAGGCGCGGAAAGAGGAATATTGGCGCTCGGTCAGCGCCGCCACCGAGGAGGTTTTTCGCACCATATTGATTTTCCTGCCGGTGTAAACATTGCCGTCGGCGCTGATTTCGGCGCACTGGCCGTTATAGGCGTAATTCATATTGCCGTATATCCAGCTGGTGTTGGCCGGATCGAGGTCGGGATCGCGCATCGCCAGCGGGCAGAGCATGATATCCACCTTGCCGAGATAGCCCATCAGCTGATTGTTCCACCAGATGTTCCGGTAGGTGCCGTTCCACATGTAACAGGCGCGTCCGTAGTAGATGCTGCCGCCGTAAGCGGGTCCGCCGGCGGCGCCGTTGGCTCCGTTGGGTGAATTGGGCAGATAATCGCGATGGTCAACCGTATAAAGCTGAAGGGCGCTGCCGATTTGTTTCAAATTGGATCCGCAGCGGGTGGCTTTGGCCATATTTCTGGCGTGGTTGAGGGCGGGCAGCAGCATGCTGGCCAGAATGGCGATGATGGCGATGACGACCAGAAGTTCGATCAGGGTAAATTTGTTTCTCATGTCTGCGCTTTCTTTTTTGAACGTTGCCGATATGATTGCGTCCGCTGGAAGCTTGAGTCAATTCTCCGAAATCCGGCCTCCGCCGCCCCGCCGGCTCAAAGGCTTTTCCGCGAAACCGCGGCTCATCCGAAATCGGCCGGAGGAGGTGGCGGGGAACCATTGCCGGAAGGCTTGAATTGCACTTTTTTCGATCATTTCGAAAAGTTCCCCGAATTCGGTCTGACGGTTGTTCTAATAATTGATGATGTGAAAAATATAATATTCGAACTTGACCTCTGCAATCGCAGTAATATTGTAAGAATAGCACAGATGTTTGATTTATCGGAAAAAAGGGGAAAACGGATGGCGGAAGACCAACTTTTGCTGCTTGCTCTGCTGCGCGACATGCTGCACGCTGATTTCACGGAACTGATCCCCTCGCTCGCGGGGCGGTCGCCGCTCCACATCGACCAGTCGCCGCGGCTGGTCTGGGTGATCGAGGGGGTGACCCCGATTCAGATCGGCAGCCTCCACGGCGTCGGCTGCCGGCAGTGCGCCGCCGGCAGCGTGGTCTGCGTCTATCCCGGCGCGCCGTCTGGCGTGGTGCCCGAGGCGATCAGCCAGCCCAGCCGGACGCTGGCCATCTGTTTCCAGCCGGACCGGATTCGCTTTTCGACCTATAACTTCAACTCAAAGACGGACTACCGGACGCTGACCTTTTATCATCTGCCGTCGCCGCTGCCGCGACTGGGGCAGACGATGCTCTCGCTGCTGCTGCAGATGGCGACCAATCCGGAACTGGCGCGCTGCGCCGTCTATCAGATCAGGGTGCTGCTGCAACTGGTCATCGAGCTGATGACCCGTGCCGCAGGCGAGGGCCGGGCCCCGGGCAAGTCGGAATATTTGTGGCGGCAGATCGCCGCCCATCTGGATTTGAGGCTGTCGCAGCCCCTGGCGAGAAGCCAAGTCGCGGCGGAATTCAAGATCAATGCGAGTTACCTGAGTACGTTGTGCAAAAAACAAACCGGCTTCAGCTTCAACGCTTACACCAATGAGCTCCGGCTGGTCCGCGCGCTGCTGCTGCTGGAGATGAATCTCTCGCTCGACGAGATCAGCGAGAACTGCGGATTTCATTCGACCAATTACTTCATCCGCTGCTTCAAACGCAAATACGGATGCACGCCGGCCAAGTACCGCCGGATTCCGCTGCCGGAGCTGCCTGCGAAGAAAGGGCCGCCGCCGTTTTAGCGGCGGCGCATCAAACGATTGCGCCGGTCAGGCGGAAACAGCCGCGAGCGCAGCAGCCGGTGCCGGGCGAGGAAAAATTTGAACGTCACCGCCAGGCAGCCGAAGCCGTAACGCACCGAACGGATGAAATCGATGCTCGACGCCTCGGGAAAGTACTTGGTCGGACAACTGACTTCGCCGATCACCGTGCCGGTCCAGAGGATCTGGCTGAGCATCTCGTTGTCAAAGACGAAATCGTC
Organism: uncultured Victivallaceae bacterium; assembly: GCA_964599205.1. Classification (GTDB taxonomy): domain Bacteria; phylum Verrucomicrobiota; class Lentisphaeria; order Victivallales; family Victivallaceae; genus JAVBUI01. The sequence goes on along the minus strand of CAZRFG010000097.1, from coordinate 6,351 downwards.
GGAGTTGCCGTCCAGTTCAAGCGTCTCCAATAAACGCCGGGTGAAGCCGCGGTAGCCGGTGTGGTATTCGGAGAGTTTCGCTCCGGTGAAGATGTTTTCCGCCAGCGTGAGAAAGCGGTTGCCGATATATTTGTAGAGCGGCATGCCGCCGCGCAGCGACTGCCCGCCGAGAATTCGCGAACCGAGCACGCATTCGAAGACGCCGTTGCCGAGCAGCGAAATCATCGCCGGCAGCAACAGCGGCGTGTACTGATAGTCGGGGTGCACCATCACCACGATATCGGCGCCGTCGGCGAGGGCGCGGCGGTAACAGACTTTCTGGTTGCCGCCGTAGCCGGTGTTCCGTTCAATCCGGACAAAGCCGATCTTTTCCTGTCCGTACTGTTTTTTCAGTTGTTCCGCCACGGCGGCGGTGCGGTCGCGGCTGCAGTCATCAACGATGATGATCCGGTCGACAAACGGCTGCTCGAGCGTCTCGGCGCAGGTTACTTCAAGCGTGGACTCCGCATTATAGGCGGGCATCACCACGATCACTTTCTGCTGATTGTACATGATCTTCTCAAAAATTTCCGGCATCGGTTGGTAAAATAACCCGAATGGATATAAAATATAGGAGTTTTTTCAGTTTTACAATGCCGGTCGCGGGCAATTACGGAAAAGTTGATGTCGAAACCCGAATTCATTCTTTTTTTGCTGGTTTTTTTCTGCTGCGGCTATTTTTTCAATCACGGCGGCTGGCATCAGTCGGCGCGTTATGATGCGATTTACAGCGCGGTGGAGTCCGGCACGGCGGAAATCCGCGCCTGGGTGCCTTTTCCCGAAAAGAACTTCAACACCGGCGACTGGGCGCGGCACGAAGGACGCTATTTCTCCAACAAGGCTCCCGGAAACACCCTGCCGGGGATCGCAATTTACGCGCCGGGATACTGGATGGCGAAGCAGGTTTACGGCGGCGGTTTCCCGGTTCGTCTCGATCTTTTCTTCTGCTATCTGATCAACCTCGGCTGTTCCGCGGTATGGACGGCATTCGGTGCGGTTTTCCTTTTCCGGCTGCTGCGGCTCTACGGCAGCGGCGAACGCATGGCGCTCGGCTGGGCCGCGATCTATGCGCTGGCGACTCCGCTCTGGCCGTACAGCACCCAGATGTGGGGGGCGCCGATGAGCGCGAGCTGCGAAATTTTCGCTTTGTACGCGCTTGCCCGCCGCCGCTCCGGCTGGGGCGGATTCTGGACCGGGATGGCGCTTTTGAGCGATTATATGGCGGTCGCCTTTGTGCCGGTGGCGTTGATTTTCGCTTTTGACGGCCGGGATTGGCGGCGGGGGATTCGCTTTTTGGGCGGAGCGTTGCCGGTGGCGCTGCTTTTTGCGCTTTACCACTGGTATTGCTTCGGTTCGCCGTTCCGACCGGCGACTTTTGCCAACAATCCCGAATTCCTGACCCCCGGCGCGACCGGCGGGGTGGCGACCGGTTTTTCGCTGACGGTGCTGATCGAACTGCTTTTCGGCCGCCGCCGCGGGATTTTTTATCAGGTTCCGGTATTGCTGGCTTGCGCCGCCGGAGCGTGGTCGAGTTGGCGATCGGCGGGCAACCGGCGGCGGCGGATGGTGCTTTTGACGGCGGCGGCGCTGGCGATGGTCGGGCTCAACGCTTCGTTCAACGGCTGGCACGGCGGTTACAGCTCCTGCGCCCGCTACCTGATTCCGGCACTGCCGCTGTTGGTGCTGATCGCCGCCGCCTGGCGGCCGCGCCGCAAAGTGGAACTGATCGCGCTGGCGGCGCTGGCGGCGCTTTCGCTGGCCAATATGCTGATTTTGAGCGCGGTCGCTCCGGGGGCGGCGGAGACGGTGCCGGATCCGCTGCTTGAGGCCTGGCGGATGTGGTGGAGCGACCAGCGTTATTCGTGCAATCTGCCGCGGCTGTACGGGATGTCGCCGTCTTGGCCGGAAGCGTACCGCCTGAGCCGGTTTTCGCTCGGCGAGCTGATCGGCTTGAGCGGCAAAGCGGCGCTGCTGCCGCTGTTTGCGATTGTCCCGGCGCTGGTCTGGTTTCTGCTGCGAAGCCTCCGCCGTCGCCCCTGGAAGTGAAAAATCTCGTTTTTCGACGGAAAGGGGACTTGAAAAGCGCGCGCAGTGTGCTATTTTATTAACCTGTGTTCAGAATATTTTTTACAAATTCAATATAAAGCGAGGTATATCATGGCGCATAAAAAAGGTCAGTCGAGCAGCCGCAACGGTCGCGACAGCAATCCGAAGTATCTGGGGATCAAAGCATACGGCAGCGAATTCGTCAGCGCCGGTTCGATCATCGTGCGTCAGCGCGGCACCCGTTTCCGGCCGGGCAAGAACGTCGGCTGCGGTCGCGATTTCACGCTCTACGCGCTCTGCGACGGCACCGTCGAATTCAAAAAAGAAGCCCGTATGGTCAACATCCTTCCCGCCGTCTGACGGACGATTCGACCATTTATCCTGAAAGACCCCGGATTCGTCCGGGGTTTTTTGCATTTACGCGGTTGCGGCGTTATAGTACCAAAAAATTAGTTTGCGAGGTTCCAAAATGTTTGTGGATAAAGCGACCATCACCGTCCGGGGCGGCAAAGGCGGCATGGAAATGGTCGATGCCGACTGGTTCGAAACGG
>CAZRFG010000097.1:0-3705 GCA_964599205.1 uncultured Victivallaceae bacterium | reverse complement strand
AGGCTGCTGCAGTTTCCGGCGCGAGAAATTCATCCCGCGCGGCGGTCCCGACGGCGGCGACGGCGGCAACGGCGGCAACGTCATTCTGCGCAGTTCCCACGACCAGCAGAGTCTGGTCGATCTGACCTTCAACCGCCACTACGCCGCCCCCAACGGGATCAACGGCAAGGGCAAAACCCTCCACGGCCGCAAGGGCGAGGACATCACGCTGACCGTTCCGGTCGGCACCGTGATCAGCGACAAGCTGTCCGGCGAATTGATCGTCGACCTCGCCGAGGCCGACCAGGAGTTCGTGATCGCCCGCGGCGGCCGCGGCGGCCGCGGCAACACCCGTTTCGCCACCAACTTCAACCGTGCGCCGCGCGAGAGCGAGCCGGGCGAAGAGGGCGAGGAAAAGACCATTTTCCTCGAGCTCAAGACCATCGCCGACGTCGGTCTGGTCGGGTATCCCAACGCCGGCAAATCGACGCTGCTGCGCGCGGTTTCGGCGGCGCGGCCAAAGGTGGCGCCGTATCCCTTTACCACCCTCAACCCGGTGGTCGGGATCATCGAATATCCGGACTTTTTCCGGCTCACCGTGGCCGACATTCCGGGGCTGATCGAGGGGGCGCACGCCAATGTCGGACTCGGCCACGCCTTTTTGAAGCACATCGAGCGCACCCATCTTCTGGCCTTCGTACTCGACATGGCCGGAGTGGACGGGCGTTTGCCGTGGGAGGATTTCCGCCATCTGCAAGAAGAGCTTGAGCTCTATATGAAGGGACTTTCCAAGCGTCCGGCGATCATCGTCGCCAACAAGATGGACCTCGAGCAGAGCGCCGCCAACCTGGCGATCCTGCGCGAGGAGCTGTCCAGCGAGCTCTTTGAGATCGTCCCGGTCACCGCCGAACGCGGTGAAATCGGCGACCTCAAGGAAAAACTTCGCGAGATGGTCGTCAAACTCAAAAAGTCGCCGCTCGATTTCTGATTTGTGATCCGGCCCGCGCCGCCGGGCCGCAACCTTTGACCGAACTATGAAAACGATTCTGATTAGCGCCGGGCCGACCCGGGAGAAGTATGACGCCGTCCGCTTCTGGAGCAACCGCTCGAGCGGCAAAATGGGCTATGCCCTGGCCGCCGCCGCCGCTGCGAGGGGGTGGCAAGTGACGCTGGTTTCCGGTCCGGTGGCGCTCGCCGCGCCCGCCGGGGTGGAAGTCGTCCGGGTCGAATCCGCCGCCGAAATGGCCGAAGCGGTCAAAAGCCGCGCCCCCGCGATGGACGCGGTAATCATGGCCGCCGCGGTGGCCGACTACCGTCCGGTCGAAACCTTTGCCGGCAAAATGAAGAAGATGCCGGGGAAACTGGTGGTCGAGTTTGAGCGCACCGAGGACATCCTCGCTTCGCTGGGCCGGGTCAAGCGCCCCGGCCAGATCCTGGTCGGCTTCGCCGCCGAAACCGACGACCTCCTCGCCAACGCGGCGGGAAAGCTTGAACGCAAGAACCTCGACTGGATCGTCGCCAACGACATCGGGGCCGCCGACCGCGGTTTCGCGGTTGACACCAATGCGGTGACCTTGTTGAGTTCGACCGGAACGCGGATTGATTTGCCGCTCGCGTCCAAGGCGGAAATCGCCGGATGCATCCTCGACACGGTATTCAAAGGATCGTTGTAATGCGCATGGCGGCCGTCAAATTGCTTGAACATGCCGGGGTTCGCCGCTACGGCGGAAATTTGATGTGGCTTTTCGTCGAAAAGGCGTTTCGGGTGGTGTTGGGGCTGGGGGTCGGCATTTACATGGCGCGCCGCATCGGTCCCGCCGAATACGGGGCGCTCAACTATGCGCTGAGCTTCGTCAGCCTATTCGGCGTGGTTGCCGGACTGGGGCTGGACACGATCATTGTCCGCGAATTGGTCAACTATCCCGAACTGAGGCGCAAACTCCTGGCGACCGCGCTGGTGATGAAGGCGGTCGGCTTCGGCGCCATGCTGCTGCTGCTGGGGGTGACGCTCGCCTGGATGGACAATGAGCCGGGAATGACGCTTTTGATCTGGACCATTGCCGCCGGATATGCGTTCCAGATGTTTCAGGTGCTGGATTTTTATTTCCAGTCGCGGGTGGAGAGCCGCTATGTGGTTTACGCCCAGATGGGGGCGCTGCTGATCGTTTCCGGACTGCGCTTCTATCTGGCTTATTACCGCTGGCCGCTGGTCTGGTTCGCGGCCGCCGAAGCGCTCAACATGATGCTGACCGGCTGCGGGTACTGGTTCTTTTTCCGGCGGTCGGGAATGCGGATTCATCCGGGCGCGGCGGATCGCGCGCTGGCGTGGCGGCTGCTGAAGGATTGCTGGCCGCTCTGGATCGGCAGCGCGGCCGGGGTTGTCTATGCGCGTTCGGATCAGCTTTTCCTCAAAAACATGCTCGGCGATGCCGAAGTCGGCTACTATGCCGCGGCGGTGCGGATGGCGGAGCTGTTTTATTTTATTTCGATGGCGCTGCAATCGACTTTCTTTCCGGCGATCCTGAGCGCCAAAAAGGATTCGAACGCCTTTTTCGAGGAGCGGCTCTGCCGGTTTTTCGCGCTGTGTTTTTATCTCCACCTGGCGCTGGTGCTGCTGCTGCTGGTCTCCGGACGCATGCTGGTCTGGTTTTACGGCGAAGCGTATGCGGCAGCTTATCCGATTTTCATCGTCTACATCTGGCGGATCTTGTTTTGCGCGATGGGGGTGGCGTCAAGCTGCTACTTCCTCGGTCTCAACCGGCAGAAATTTTCGCTCGTTTTTGCGGTTTCGGGGATGGTATTCAGCTGCATCATGAATTATATTCTGATCCGGCAGTTCGGCGTCGTCGGCGCGGCTTGGGTGGCGGTGCTGACGGTCGCGTTGATCGTCTATGTGATGCCGCTCTTTTGCCGCCCGGTACGGCCGGTGGTGGCGTTATTGTTGCGCGGACTTGATCCGCGACTGTTGTTGAGGAGTGAACCGAGTCATGTTTAGTTTGCGATACAACCTCCTGCGCGCCCTTTGGGCGCTGTGGAAAGACAGTTATCTGCGCGAGCGCGGATGGTTTAATTCATTTTGCCGCCGCAGCGCGGTGGACCGGCTGGATCGGCCGGTACCATGGATGAATTACCCGGCGGTGGAGTTTCTGAGCCGGCGGTTGCGCCGGGATTTCACCTTTTTTGAATTCGGCAGCGGCAACAGTACCATCTATTGGAGCACGCTGGTCGATCGGGTGGACTGTGTCGAACATGACCGCCACTGGCATGCTTTGATCGCCGGACGGTTGCCGGCCGGTGCCAGAACGGCTTGCACCGGGGAGGACGCCGCGTACGAAACGGAAATCCTGTTGCGGGAGCGGGCTTTTGACGTGGTGCTGGTGGACGGCATCCGGCGCGAAGAGTGTGCGGCGGCGGCGCTGAAGGCGCTCTCGCCGCGCGGTGTGCTGGTGCTGGACGACAGTTTCCGGAGCGAATATGCGGCGATTTTTGCGATGATGAAAGCCGCCGGCTTCCGGGTAATCGAATTTTCCGGTCCGGTTCCAATCCAGAATCACTATGGTTCGAGCGCGATCTTTTACCGGGACGGCAACTGTCTGGAGATCTGAAAGAGTACTATGCGTATTGTAATGGTGACCAAGGTTTATTCCGAAAAGATGGGCTACAGCGACTTCTTTCTCTGCCGCGCGTTTGCCGCCCGGGGACACGAGGTGCATCTGATCGCTTCGC
>CAZRFG010000096.1:1816-11387 GCA_964599205.1 uncultured Victivallaceae bacterium | reverse complement strand
GTTCTCATCGACGAAGAGCCCCGAGCCGCGGAGCACGATCACCAGCACGTAGCGTGGCCAGTGCAATTTGACCTGGTCGGCCCGCTTGGTCCGCTTGTGGAGAAAGCCGCACCCGATCCCCTCCCGCGAACCCGACGGCCCCATCAGCCGGAAGACGGAGGAGGGAGGACATTGATCAAAACCGGGAAACCCGGCATTATTACCATTTTCCATATTTCTTTATGCCAAAAAAGATATTTTCTTTCCTCAATCGGCGATTATAGTACGATACTATAGAATTCCCTTTTATAAAATCAAGCAGGAGCCATCGCAAAATGTCTGTCAATCTGGAAAAGCTGATCCACACCAGCCCGGACTGTCCGGGAGCCGGCCGTTTGCCCAACCGTTCCCCGTTATTCGCCTTTGACACTGAAACCGAAGCGGCGAAGGCCGGACGCGACCGCGGCTCCTGGTATTTGTCCCTCAACGGCGACTGGAAATTCCGCTACAGCGAGAGCCCGGACGAGGTGCCCGAGGATTATATGAATCCCACGTTCAAAGACGCTTCTTGGGATCGGATCGACGTCCCGAGCTGCTGGGACATGCGGGGCTACGACTATCCCCATTACACCAATGTCCAGATGCCGTGGCCGAATATGCCGCCGACCGTGCCGGAGCGCAACCCGACCGGGATCTACCGGCGCACCTTTGAGATTCCGCAGAACTGGCGGGACCGCCGCGTCGTGCTGCATTTCGACGGCGTCGAGAGCTGCTTCATCCCCTTCGTCAACGGCCAGGCCCTCGGCTTCAGCAAGGATTCGCGCGGCTCCACCGAGTTCGACGTGACCAAGCTGGTCAAACCCGGCAAAAACCAGATCACCGTACTGGTCATCAAATGGTCCGACAGTTCGTTCATCGAGGATCAGGACCAATGGTGGCACGCGGGGATCGTCCGCAGCGTCTATTTGTACTCCACCGGCGAAAATTACGTGGCCGACGTCCACGCCACCGCCACCCTCGACGAAACCTTCACCGCCGGGCGGCTCAAACTCGAACTCACCGCCGGATTCAGCCGCGAGCGCGGCAAAGGCTGGAAATTCCGGATCAAGCTCTACAATGCCAAAGGCAAAGCGGTGCTCACCGCGCCCCACACCGCCTCCCTCGACAACGACAGCTACACCTACGCCGCCAAAGATATCAACCGGATTTTCGTCAAAAGCGACCTCGCCATCCCCGGCGTCACGCCGTGGAGCGCCGAAGCACCGTATCTCTACACCCTGACCGCCACCTTGCTCGACGATCAGGATCGCGAAATCGAATCGGTGCCGGTCCGCATCGGCTTCCGCACCGTCGCGATCAAAAACCGCCAGCTGCTGATCAACGGTCAGCCGGTCCGGATTCACGGCGTCAACCGCCACGAGCACGACGACCGCAACGGCCGCACCGTTTCCGAGGAGTTGACCCGCCGCGACCTGACGGTGATGAAGCGCTTCAACATCAATGCGATCCGCACCTGCCACTACCCCGCCGCGCCGGAGTTCTACGATCTCTGCGACGAGTACGGTTTTTACGTATTCGACGAAGCCAATATCGAGAACCATGAGTTTTTCTACGATCTTTGCTCCAACCCGAACTGGGCGGGGGCTTACCTCGACCGCGCCGTCCGCATGGTGATGCGCGACAAAAACCACCCCTCGGTGATCGTCTGGTCGCTCGGCAACGAGTCCGGCGTGGGGCCGAACCACGCCGCGATGGCGGGCTGGATCCGCTTCTTTGACCCCTCGCGCCCGCTGCATTACGAACGCGCTTCGTACAGCGAGGAGGGCGCGTGGCTCCCCAACTGCCACCGCGAACTGACCGACATCATCTGCCCGATGTATCCCAAAATCGACAGCATCATCAAGTGGGCATGCACCCATACCGACGACCAGCGCCCCTTCATCATGTGTGAATTCAGTCACGCCATGGGCAACAGCAACGGCTGTCTTAAGGAATATTTCGATGCCTTTGACCGCTATCACGGCCTCCAGGGCGGCTTCATCTGGGAATGGCTCGACCACGGCATCAAGGTCAAGGACGCCGACGGCCGCGAGTACTGGGCCTACGGCGGCGATTTCGGCGACCAGCCCAACGACTCGAACTTCGTGGCCGACGGCCTGGTCTGGCCCGACCGCACTCCCCACCCCGGCCTTTATGAGCTCAAAAAGCTGGCCCAGCCGGTCCGGGTGGAGGCGCTCGACCTCCATTCTGGCAGACTCCGGGTGATCAACCGTAAATACTTCACCGACCTCTCCGATCTCAAAATCAACTGGGAGCTGACCGTCGACGGCAAAGTCGTCCAGCGCGGCAAACTGCCGCCCTTGGCCACCCCGCCGAAACCGCGAATTGATCTCGCGGCGGCGCTGAAAACCCCGCAGGGCGGCTCCTTCTTCATCGCCGGCGAACCGGTTGAGAGCGGCACCGACATTCAGCTCCCGCTCGTGCCCCCGGCGATGAGCCGCGGCCAGGAGTGCCATCTCAAGCTCAGCTTCACCCTCGGCCGCGGCACCTGGTGGGCGGACGCCGGATACGAAGTGGCCTGGGAACAGTTCGCGATGCCCTTCGGCCCCGCCGTCGAAGCGCCCGCGCTCCCCGCCCGCGGCAAAATCGTCTGCCGGGCGAGCGGCGACGGGGTCAAGCTCACGCTCGGGAAACTCCATGTATCGTTCGCCGACGACGCCAAACTTGGCGCGCTCGAGCTTGCCGGGGAAAAACTGATCGAGGCCGGGCCCGCGCTCAACATCATTCGCGCCGCCACCGACAACGACGCGATCAAAGCTTTCACCATCGCCAAAAAGCAAACCTGGAAAGCGTTCTACAAGTGGACCGAATACGGCTTGTATGACTTTGAGCTCAAGCACCGGCGGATTTCCGCCGAGCAAGCCGGCGAAGACTTGCTGGTGGCGGTTGATTCGCGCCATGCCGGGCCGAAGATCGACGCCGGGGTCAACCACCACCAGCTGCTCCGGCTGGGCGCCGACGGGGTGATCCGGGTGGAGAACCGCTTTGAAGTGGAAGCCGGGATCGAGGACCTGCCGCGGCTGGGGGTGATCCTCGAGCTGCCGCCGCACCTCGACCAGGTGGAATGGTTCGGACGCGGGCCGCAGGAAAACCTGATCGACCGCAACACCGGGTATCCGGTCGGGCGCTACCGCGCCACGGTCGATGAGATGCACGTGCCGTACATCATGCCGCAGGAAAACGGCAACCGCACCGAAGTCCGCTGGCTGGCGCTGTCCGGCCAAGGCGGCAAAGCGGGTCTCCTGATCGCCGCCCCCGACGGCATGGAGTTCTCGGTCAGCCGTTACTCCTCGCAGCAGGCGCTCGGCAAATGGCACCAACACGAACTCCGGGACGAGGGAAAAATCTACCTCAAACTGGACTGCCGCCAGCGCGGCGTCGGCACCGCCAGCTGCGGCCCGGACACCCTCGGGAAATACCGCTTCGGAGCCGGTCAATATACCTTCCGCTACCGGATTTACCCCTACCTCAAATCGGAGGTGAACCCGGCGGACATCGCCCGCGCCGTGATCTGATCAAAGGTCACCGATCCGGCGTCCGGTCCAACCGGACGCCGTTTTTTTATGGCTTTTTTTCCGGCCGCCGCCCGGCTGCGGCAACGCTTGGCCCGAGCCGAAGACCGCCCGGAACTCCAGTCGGCCTGACGGCCCCGAGGTGCATGGATTCGTTGCGGCAAAGCGGCACCGCCGTCAGATTGCGGCTCGCCGGGCGCGGCTCGAGACGCCGGGTCCCTGCCCGCCGGCGCATGGAAGATTTTTTACTTGCTCTTCAGGCCCTGGGTATAGGCTTCCAAACTGGCCTTGAGCTTGTCGATTGATTTCGTGCTTTCGGCGATTTTCGCCTGCAGTGACTTGGCTTCGTCGCCGAGCATTTGCGTGAGGGGGATTTTGGCCAGTTTGTCGGTTTCCACCTGGAGTTCGGCGGTTTTGGCTTTGATCGCATCGCTGTAGGCGTCGATCTGCTTTTGGATTTGCGCCGTGTCCATCTTGGCAACTTCCTGCTTGATCTGTTCCGGCGTCTTGTTTTCATCGACCTTCTGTCCGCAACCAACGAACAGTCCCAGCGCGAGGGCGGCAACGATTAGTGACATCGGTTTCATAAGCATTCTCCCCTGGTTGCTGCGGCTCGGGAATATTCCTTTCGGATTCGGAGAAACTTGTTTTCCCGATCGCCGGACCGGCACCGCACCCCCGACGGGGCTGGCCGCGCGCTCCGGCAAATGGAGAAAACCGTCCTCCGCCGCCTTGAGAAAATCTCGAAGCCATTTTTGTCGCGGATTTGCATCAATGCCGGAAAATCCGCGCTTACTTGACAATATAACCGGCCTTGACAAAAAGCAAGTACGGTTTCGATCATATTTTTCAAATCGGTCCGGCTTCAGCCGCCGATCTTCAATTCGAGCAGCCAGCGGGCCAGAATATTCCGCAATTTTTGCGGCGTGACCGGTTTGGTGAGGTAGTCGTCCATACCGGCGGCAAGGCAGGTCTCCTGATAGCCCTCCACCGCGTGAGCGGTTACGGCGACGATCGGGATTTGCCGGTTCCGCACCGGACTCGCCGGATCGCGAATCCGGCGGGCCGCCTCGAGTCCGTCCATCTCCGGCATCTGGACATCCATCAGGACCACGCGATACGATTTCTGCTGCAGCATCGCGAGTACCTCCCGGCCGTTTTGCGCGATGTCCACTTTCAGCCCCAGTTTTTTCAGCATCAGCACCATGACTTTCTGGTTCACGCTGTTGTCCTCGGCGAGAAGAATATCGGTGCTGTCGATTTCCGGCTCGGGCGGAGGCGGGAGCGCTCCGGCTTGCCGCAACGGCTCCGCCATGGCCTGGGAATGGCTCAAGTCGGCGGCGTGGAACCATGCCGCCAACTCTTTGCGGCCGATCGGCTTGCTGAGCGTGCCGGAGAATCCCGCCGCGATCAGGCAACCGTGCTCGACCCGGGTGCCCAATGGCAGCATGGCGACCAGCTGAATTCCGGCCAGGCCGGGATCGAGGCGGATTTCCGCCGCCAGCGCCGCCGGGTTCACTCCGGGCATGGACCAGTCGATCAGGACGGCAAAGAAGGGCTCTCCCGACGCAAGCGCCTGGCGCAGCAATTCGATGACCGCGGCGCCATCCGCGGTCTCGACGGGGCGAAGCGAATGCGCCGCAAGTTCCTTCGCCAGCATCCGCCTTACCGAGCAATTGTCGTCGGCCACCAGAATCCGCGCCCCTTGCCATGCGGCCGGCATCGGGGGTTCCGCCGCATCCGCGGCCGCCCGCGTCAAGGGAATGACAAAGCTGAATTCGGAGCCGACTCCGGCTTCGCTGCTGAACGACAATTTGCCCCCCAGCTCCTCGACCAGCCCTTTGGAGATCGGCAAGCCGAGCCCGCTGCCGCCGTATTTGCGCTGAATCGAAGAATCCGCCTGGAAAAAGGGATCGAAAAGAAACGGGAATTTCGATGCCGCGATCCCGATTCCGGTGTCGCGCACGGAAAAACGGATCAGCAGCGAGTCTTCGGTTTGGTTTTCCAAACTTACTCCGATCACGACCTCGCCGTGTTCGGTGAATTTGACGGCATTGCCGGTCAGGTTCATCAGGATTTGCCGGATCCGCGTGCTGTCGCCGTGAAGCCCGGCGGGAATTTCAGGCGCGACCGCCAGCACCAGCTCGATCTTTTTGGCATGCGCCGCCAACGCCAGTCCGCCGGCCAGCTCGCGCAACAGCTGGTCCAAGTCAAAGTCGACGAAATGGAGTTCGATCTTCTTCGCTTCGATCCGCGAAAAGTCCAGAATTTCGTTGACCAGCTCCAGCAGCAGATTGCCGCTGGATTGGATGATTTCAACCAAATTGCGCTGTTCCCCGTCGAGCCGGGTTTCGCCGAGCAGGTCGGCTACGCCGATCACGCCGTTGATCGGGGTCCGGATTTCATGGCTCATGTTGGTCAGAAAGTCGCTTTTGGCCCGGTTTGCCGCCTGCGCCGCTTTCTGCTCCTGCCGGAGATTGGCCTCCAACCGGTACCGGGACCGGACATTGACCAGCATCTGGGCGAAAACCTGAAGGAGCCTCCCCTCTTCCTCGGTATAAACGTGATGTTTCCGCACCGCGTCAAAGCCGATGAAGCCGAGGCAGCGGTTGTCTTCCATCATCGGCACGTTGATCAGGCTCCGGGTTTGCTGAGACTCCAGGATCAAGCGCACCTTGTCCCCGGCCGGCAGACTTGCGACGTCTGGAATGTTGACGGTTTTGCCGGCCATGAAGGCATCGACACACCACCTGATGTCGGCAAAGGGAATGTGCCGGAGCCGGTCGAGCTGTGACGTGATGTTCGGCGCACACCATTCGTAAGTATTCGAACAAAGCTGCCGTTCATAATCAAATTCGAATATATAAAAGCGGTCGACACTGAGGAAGGCGCCGAGTTCCGCCAGCGACCGTTCAATCGCGACATTGAGTTGGTCCGGCGGCAAATTGATGTATGTGGCGGCGACTTGGGTCAACAGAATTTGGTACTTGATCTGCCGCTCTTTTTCTTCCTCCGCGAGCTTTCGATTGCTGATGTCGATGCACTCGCCCCGGTATCCGGCGGCTTTGCCGGCGGAATTCCAGAGCGGCATGCCCTGCGATGAAACCCAGATCAACCGGCCGTCTTTGGTCCGGAGCCTGGTTTCGACGTTGCTGAAGGGTTTCTGCTGATTGAACAAATCAAAAATTTCGGTTTTTAAAACTTCGCGGTCAACTTCAGGACACAGATCATAAAAGTGTATCCGGCCGATCATCTCATGCGGCAGATAGCCCAGCAAGGTTGCGGAAACATCGTTGACAAAGGTGAAAAAACCCTGTTCGTCGATATCCCAGACCAGGGTCCGGCCGTATTGACACAACTGATGAAACCGGAACTCGCTTTCAATCAACTTTTCGGTCCGTTCGGCAACCAGGCGTTCCAGCTCCCGGCGACGGCTGGCGATCAGGCCGGCAATCACCGCCGAAGCCGCGGTAAACGCGAGCCCGATCAACAGCACCGCGCCCCATTTCCAAATCGGATACATCTCGATGAATTCAGGCCCGGGACAGGCCGAAAGGCAAAACACTCTGCCGAAAGCAAAAATATAACGGCGGGAGACGCATTTTTCGTCATTCCGAGAACTCCGGTTGAACAAAACCAGATGGGTGATTTGGGGCTGGTCCTGCAATACCGAAAGTTCAATTTTCACCAGATTGGCATTGACTTCGGAGCGGTTTTCTAGCGAAGCCACCCGCAAGGCCACGGCCGCAATGCCCAGCAGCAGGTTGTCCTGATCGGGCGAAAAGACCGGACGGTAGACCATGATAATCTTTTCTTTGGCCGGATTGTTGCCCCGCCAGACCGGCACCGAGGCGACCGGCATTTTGCTTCGCACCGCCTCCCGGATCGCCTCCCGCCGCTTGGGCTCCGAGCCGAGATTGAAGCCGGTGGCCTCAAAATTGCCCGCCTTGGGCTCCGCGTATAAAATCGGAAAAACCAAGCCGTCGATCGCGGTCGCCGCCAATTCGTCCGGCTCGGAGGGGCTGATTTTGAAATCGGGATTTTGCTCCTTGCGAATCCGGTTTTCCGCCGTCCGGGCTTGGTCAACAGGAACGGCAGGCGCCCAGAGCCAGGCATGAATCAACGGATTTTGGGTTAATTTCTGCGAATAGCGTTGAAACTCCTGCTGCGGAATCATTCTGTTGTGATAGAGAAATGCGGAGAAACCTTCAAGCCATGATGAACGGATATTTTTGAAAATATCGCCGATCTGGCCGGTCTGGCTAAAGGCGATCTGGCGAAAGGTGCGGGCCCGGTTGTCGACTTCCAGCGCGTACACCCGCCAGGCGGCATAGACGGAAAGGATGGTCCCGGCGATCAAAACGCAAATAATATCCCGGTATTGAACCCATTTCGGACCGTTTGCCGCCAGGCGGTGGCGATGGTAAAAAAGCCGGAGCCAGATCAAGGCCGTCCCGGTCAGGAGCAAAGTCAAGAGTGCGCCGGGCAGTCCGGCTTGGATCAGCATTTGCCGCCACGCCCCGGCGTTGACATCAACCCCGACAAAGGCCACATTGCGGCCGGTCAGCGGGTCCACCACCGGCGTAAAAGCCGAAATCCAAATGCCCCAGCGGTCGTAATTGGGGCCTTTGACGAACTCGCGCCCTTTTTTCAGGCGGGTCCTGAGATCAGAGGAGCCTTCGGTGTAAATCTGTCCCGGCGGCGAGTAGTCGGCAGCGCCCGGCGGTTCGCTGTCGGCGAAAAAAAAGACGGTCCGGTCCGAGCGATATCCCATCAGGTAGATGAAGCGGATATCCGGATTGTCCTTCTTCAGCAAAATGAGTTGTTTCTTGAGCCTCAGATATTCCGGTTTGTCAATATCGGAGGGGGTGCCGGAAAGAGACTTAAGCAGGTCGGTATCAAATGCCTCCGACATCAGCAAGGTGCGATTCAATAGAGCGGTCTGCTTCTGATTGTCAGCGCTGCTGACTTCGAACCAGACATAAAGTCCGCCGATTGACAGCAGCGCCAGCACGACCAGAATTTGAATGAGCAGAAACCATTTCGGTTCAAGCCGGGACGATGCCATAAATTCGCTTTTCATAGCCGCACTCTTTCCCGCGGTTTTGCGGAAAGTCGCAATGGTTCAAATGCTCCCGGGGCCGCCCTTTGTCCACCGGCCCGGCCCCGATCCGGTTTTTATCCCGGCATTACTCTATTCACGGGTTCGACGATTTGCAACGGCCGCAAACATTTTTTCGTCGAAAATTCGACGGCACCCCCCTTTGCTTTGCAGGCTTGCGCTCAATCCCGGAATCGGGAAATCAAGCTCCCGCGGTCCGGGGCGGATCGGGCAATGTAAAAATAAACCGGCTGCCGTGATCGATTTCACTCTCAACGCGGATATCGCCGCCGTGCCGGGTGATGAATTCCCGGCAAAGAATCAAGCCGAGGCCGGTTCCGCTCTCGTTATCCGTTCCGGGAGTGGTATGGCTCTGGTCGATCCGGAACAGTTTCGCGATCGTCTCGCCACTCATGCCGACCCCGTTATCGGAAACGGAAATCTCCCAGCCATCCTTCTGCACATGCGCGGCGATGACGATCCGTCCGCCGCGCCGGGTGAACTTGATCGCATTGGAAATCAGGTTGCGAAGCACGGTCGCGAGCATCGGCAGGTCGGCGAATGCGACCGCATTTTCCGGAATCTCCCGTTCAATCGTGATCTCTTTCTGACGGGCCTCCTCACAGGCCAGGGCAATCGCACCGTCGATCGCTCTGCCCAGCTCGACCATGACCGGCGAAAAGCCGATTTTGCCGGTCTGGACCCGCGACCACTCCAGGAGATTGAGCAGCAAGGCCATTGCCTGCTGCGACGATTCCTCGATAATTTCCGCATATTGGTCGATGGAATCATAATCCTTCTGACGAATCTGCTCGACCATCAGGTTGGAGAGTCCGATGATCGCGTTGAACGGACTGCGCAAGTCGTGGGCAATGATCGAGAAAAACCGGTCTTTGGTCGCATTCAGCTCCTGCAGCCG
>CAZRFG010000096.1:0-1716 GCA_964599205.1 uncultured Victivallaceae bacterium | reverse complement strand
CCGCCACAGCTCGGCAAAAGTCGGATTGAGCAGACTCCGGCACGGATCGCCCTTGAACAGCGACCGCATGGCGGCGTTGGCAAAAAGGAGTCTCCCGTCCGCGGCGTAGAGAGCCACAAAGAGCGAGTTGCTCTGGACGAATAGATCCATGAATGCCGTCGTCCATTGTGAAATGTTTATTTCAAGTTCATTATCCATTTTTCAATTCTCCGCGTAGCTGATGATCGCCTGGGGCGTCAAAGTTGTTCTGATGACCGGAGACGGCCGCAGGGCAGCACCGAACCGTCCCCGAGCCGGGCATCAAGCTGGTTCAGGTCGGCAAGGTAAACAACGTCCGGATGAGCCGACAAAAATTCCCGCAAATGCCCTTCATGAAACGCCAGGCCGCCGGCCAAAATAAGCAAGCCTGGAAATTCCCGATGAACCGACTGAACCGTATTTTCCAATGCCGCAAGCCGGCAATCGCTGCTCAGCGACAATGCGAGCACATCGGGTCTGGTTTTGCGGATGAAATCGATGAGGTCGGCACAGGGCGTATTGGCGCCGAGAAAATACGCATTCCAGCCGTTGATTTCAAAAACATCGGCGACCATCCGGATTCCGATCCGGTGCAATTCCCCCTCGACACATGCGGCGACCACCGTTTTCCCGATACGCTGGCTTGTAATGATCCGGAAATAGACCTCATTCATGATCGTTTCGACGACCGCCGACGCCAGGTGTTCAGTGGCAACACTGATCCGCCCGATCTGCCAAAGTTCGCCGATCCGATAAAGCGCCGGTTTCAAAATCGTCTCGTAAAGCGCGGGCACCGATTTCCGCAGCGCCAGTTCCGCCATCACCATCGCGGCGCTTTCCGCCTTTTTCCCGTTCAGCAGCGCTTCCAGAAAACCTTGCGGCGGCAATTCTTCGGTCATTTTGTATTGTCTCCAAGGGGTCGTTTTTTTCGATTTTCCGCTTCTCGTCCCCCGTGAACAGATTCCATATACGCACCTTAAGCTTAAAGCCGGACGCCCTCTTTTGCAAACAAAGAAGATTATTTTTTTCAAATTTTGTAAAAAAAAGCGATTGCAAACCGGCTTCCGATAGCACTTCGGCGATCCGTGTCGCCAACATCCGGAAACGTATCGTCCAATCCGCATCCCGTCACGTCTCATGGATTCCAAGTCGCGACAATGCCGGCCCCGTTGCCGATGCCCGCCCGTCTCTGACGGATCCAATGCGAAGCGTCATTGGGCGGGGCGTAGCTTGGCAGTGAGGGCAATGCCGGGTATTGCTGCGACTTCCCGGCGGAGCCCATCGGCAAGCATTTGGGGAGAGCCAAATCGTCTTCCGTTTTTCACCGTTTTGAGATTCCAAATCGACTTTTTTGCTATTTAGTGACGATTATGAGGAGAGGCAAAAAGTGAGCCAAAATCGATATTTTGGGCATAAAAAATCCCGTTTGAACGAATCTAAACGGGATCTGTTTTCAAAACTGGTGCCCGAGGCGGGTACTTATTTGTGCTCAAAATTAAAGATTTTTTGCCGTTTTTTGCCGTTTTTCATTTGATTTCCCCTATTTCCCCCGTATCTTAGGCAGTAACGGTATTTTGCAAACAGGGGGCTCAAATGGCCAAGAAAAGCGTCAAATTGCCTTATGGTACTATATACCAAATGCGCGAAAAAGGCAACTACTATTTCCGCTACCAGATCAACAACCAGCGCAAGTCCCAT
>CAZRFG010000095.1:0-11425 GCA_964599205.1 uncultured Victivallaceae bacterium | reverse complement strand
TTTTCGCGGGTCGACAAATAGAGGTCGGATTCGGCGAACATCAGCCGGAAGGCGAGAATCATCTGTTCGAGATTGCGGTCGGTGAGCGGCGACGGCACATTGTAGCCGCCGAGGGTCGGAGTGATCCGCGGGAACGAAAACTGAGTTCGGCTCCGCCAGAAGTGCTTGCGGATCCAGAGCCCGTGAATCGCGAGATTGGCCGCCTCCAGCCGCCAGTTCGGATTCAAGCCGAGAAGCGCCCCCATGCCGAGGTTGTAGAACCCCACCCGGCCGCCCGCGGCGAGCGCATTGAGCCGGAAGTTGTAGTCCGCCTTGGGCCCGGAGGGGTGGAGTGTCTTGTAGAGGTCGCTGTCGTAGGTCTCCTGATACAGGGTCAAGCCGTGGCAGCCTGCTTCAAAGAGGGTCCGGTAGTTCTCCTCGCTCATCGGGTAGTACTCGATGTTGATGTAAGCGAAGTCTTTTTTGAGCTCGCGGATGCACCGGGCAGTGAATTCGACCGAGACGCCCTTGGGGTCTTCGCCGGTGATCAGAAGGAGGCTCGAGTGGCCCATGTCCTTGATGATCTTCGCCTCGTCCATCACTTCATCGAAGCTCAGGCGGCGGCGCTGGTAGTGAAAGGAGCTCCGGAAGCCGCAGTAGACGCAGTTGTTGATACAGAAATTGGAGATATACAAGGGAGCGTACATCCGGACCGTTCTGCCGAAATAGCGCAGCTTGATCCGGCGGGCGGCTTCGCCCATTTCCGGCAGAAAAGCTTCCGCCGCCGGGGAGATGAAGTGGAGGAAATCAGAGAACTTCGGCTCCGGATTGCGGAGCGAGGCGGCAACCTGCGCCGGAGTGACATTGGCGATGTAATCGGCCAATTCCTCGGCGCTGTGTTGACTGTATGGAATCGCTTTCATAATCAGACTCAGATGATGCGGTCAAAGGTGTTGAGGGGGGAAGTCGCGTCGGCGCGCGACTGAATTGCCGCCGGACCGGCGTTGAGCGCCAGTTCCGCCGCTTCGACCGCCATCGCAAAGGCGCGGCCCATCGCGCCGGGATCGCCGGCCGCCGCCACCGCGGTATTGACCAGCACCGCATCGGCGCCGAGCTCGATCGCCGCCGCCGCGTGGGAGGGCAACCCGAGGCCGGCGTCGACCACCACCGGGATATTGGCCTGTTCGATGATGATTTTCAGCATCGCTTCGGTTTTGATGCCCTGGTTGCTGCCGATCGGCGAACCCAGCGGCATCACCGCGTGGACGCCGATTTCCTCCAGCCGTTTGGCGAGCACCGGGTCGGCGTTGATGTAGGGGAGCACTTTGAAGCCCATTTTGACCAGTTCGACCGCGGCGGCGTAGGTCTCGATCGGATCGGGCAAGAGATAATTGGGTTCGGGGTGGATTTCGAGCTTCAGCCATTCGTACCCCGCGGTGCGGCCGATTTTGCCGATCCGGACCGCGTCGGCGGCGTTGCGCGCGCCGCTGGTGTTGAGCATCACGGTGATGTTGGATGGGATCGCGGTGAGGATGTCGTCGTGCTCGCGGTCGTTGACGTCGACCCGGCGCAGGGCGACGGTGACCAGTTCCGTGCCGGATGCCTTGATCGCGCGGGTGAGTTCCTCGCCGCAGGCGAATTTGCCGGTGCCGAGGAACAAACGGCTGTTGAATTCGCGGTCGCCGATGATCAGTTTTTTCATATCTCTTCTCCCAGGATAAGCGCGGCAACGGTGTTCGCCTGCATCGCGGCGGCGATGCCGACCCGGGGGCTGTGCGGCTGGCAGTCGCCGCCGACGCCGCGGGTCAGATCGCCGATGATCCAGAGATTGCTGCCGTAGGTGTTGATTTTGATATCATTGGATGCGCCGAAGCCGCCGAGGCCGCTGGCGCCGACGATTTTTTTGCCGGTCGGGAGCAAACGGGTGATCAGCATGTGCTTGTTTTCGGCGACGTCAAAGGCTTCGACCACGATGTCGCAGCCGGCAAAGGTTTCGACGATGTTGTCCGGCGTAAGCTTGCACCGGACGACTTCGATTTCGAGCTCCGGATTGAGCCGCAGCAGATTGTCGCGGAGCGCCTCGACTTTGACCTGGCCGAGCTGGTCGGGAAAGTAGAACTGGCGGTTGAGGTTGCTCTCCGAAACGGTGTCGAAGTCGACGATTTTGAGCCGGGCGACTCCGGCGCGGACCAGATGGTGCGCGCAATTGGACCCGAGTCCGCCCGCTCCGGCGATGCCGATCCGGGCGGCTTGAAGCTTGGCCCGCTGCTCCGGCGTATTGTAGGAATCGAGGTTCATTCGCCTATCCTCCCGCCACCAGCGAAAAGAGGTTGATCCGGTCGCCGTCGGCGAGGCGGGTTGCCGCCCACTCGTCCGGCCGGGTCAGGATTTCGCCGTTGTATTCGACCAGAAGATTGGCCGTTTTGAATCCGGCTTCCGCGAGCAGTCCGGCCAGCGTAGCCGCTGAGCCGAGCTCGTGATTTTTGCCGTTGAGTTGAATCTTCACCATTGCCCCGTTCCATAAAAAAATTGAATTTACTATAGCATTCGAGCCGCTTTTTTACAACCGGTTATGGCTTTTTGTCAAAAATATTGTTGACGATGCCGCTGAAGCTGTCGCGGTCGGTCACCGGCAGCACTTCCGCCGGGACGCGGTACCATGACTGGATCAGCAGGAGGTCGGGCTTGACGCCGTCTTTGGCGAGCCGTTGCCAGTAGGCTTCGGTGCCGCGGCGGAAAACTTCGGAACCGGCGCGCTTTTCCTGGTCCGAGGAGGTTTCCGGATAATCGCCGAAGGGCTCGCGGGGTTCGCAATTGACGATCAGATGGAATGCGATGTTGCGCTCGCGGCACCACGACTGAACTTCACCGAGGAGTCCGGGGCCGTCGAATTTGCGGCCGGAGATGGTCTTGGCGAGTTTATAATAATTGTAGGGGGCGTCGACTTCGATAAAGTCGATCCGGTCGCCCCGGCGGCGCACCGCCTGGTCGATCCGGTTGAGGGCGTCGGCATAACAAACCCCGCTTTCCCGGCTCCACTGGCCGAGTGCGCCGGGGACGTCGGCGCTCCAGTCCCAGTTCATCAGATTCGGCACCAGCCCGATTTTAAGTTCGGGACGGGCCTGGCGCAGGGCGGCAAAGAGTTCGGCGATCTCTTCGGCGACGCGGTCGAGCTCGTAGCGGGCGGGCGCGCCGGGGTTCGGCGGCGATTTGATGCCCCGCAAGGTCCGCACCACCGCGCCGTCGAGGTGGATGCTGTAAACTTTGATGCCGGCTTTTTCCAGTGGCGCGATATTTTTGAGGATGGCGGCGGCCACGTCTTTGCCGCTGCCGTGGCCGAAGCGGGTGCCGTATTCGACGCCGAGCTTGAGCCGGCTTGTTTTGAGGAATTCCGAGAGCGCCGCCGGGTCGACCTGGCTCGCCCATTTGGCGCCGCGCAGCTGGACGTCGTAAATTTTGAGCAGAGCCGCCCGCGACCAGACTTCGCGCCATGCCGCCGGATCGCGGTAGAGCGCATTGGGGTCGCCGGCGATGTGCGACGGCGCGATGCCGTATTCGGCGGCGGCGAGAAGAAGGGGGGCCAAGAGGCAGCAACACCACATTTTTTTCATTTTTTCTCCCGGGGATCGAATCAGTACAAAAAAAGCGGCCGCCACGTTTCAGCCTTGGAGGGGGGGGATGGCCAAAACGGTGACGACCGCAAAATTCTTTTTCTCCCGACAAAAACTAATTTAGCACGTCATTTGTTTTTGTCAAGTCTTTTTTTGAAAAAAATGATTCAATCGCATGATAGACCGCCGGAATGAAGAACAGCGTCACCAGCGTCGAGCTGGTAAGCCCGCCGATCACCGCGCGCGCCAGCGGCGCCTGCATTTCACCGCCGTCGCCGAGGCCGAGCGCCAGCGGCAACAGTCCGAGCACAGTGGTCAAAGTGGTCATCATGATCGGCCGCAACCGCCGCCGTCCGGCTTCGCGGACCGCCTCGTCGAGTTTCATGCCGTCGCGCCGGCGCAGCAGATTGGCGGTGTCGACCAAGAGAATCGCGTTGTTGACCACGATCCCGGCCAGCATGATGCAGCCGATGAAGCTCTGCATGTTGAAGGTGGTGTTGGTCAGGATCAAGGTTACGATCACCCCGATCCCCGCCAGCGGCACCGAGAGCATCACGACCAATGGATCGCGCAGCGACTCGAACTGGCAGGCCATCACCATATAGACCAGCACCAGCGCCAGGACAAAGGCGATGCCGAGCTCGAGGAACGCGTCCTGCTGATCTTCGTAGTCGCCGACAAAAGAGTAGGAAAAGCCGTAGGGCATCGGCAAATGCTGGAGTTTGGCGTCGATGTCGCGCACCACCGAACCCATATCGCGGCCGAATAGATTGACCCCGATGGTCAGGATGCGCTCCTGATTCTTGCGTTCGATCGCCACCGGCCCGGAAACCCGGCGGTAGTCGATCAAGTTCCGCAGCACCACCCGGTTTCCTTCCTTGTTGCGGACCGAGAGATCGAGCACCTGGTCGAGAGTCATCAGGTCGGCGTTCTTGACTTTGACCAGAATGGTGTACTCGTCGCCGCCCTCGCGGAAGCTTCCGGCCTCGGAACCGGCGAGGATGGTGCGCAAGGTATCGGCGATTTCCTTGACCGACACCCGCAGATCGTCGGCTTTGCGGCGGTCGATGACCAGCCGGTCCTCGGGGGTGCCGAGGTCGCGGCTGAGTTTGGTGTCGGTGACGCCGGGGACGGTCATCGCGATTTTCTGGATCGACTCGGCCAGCGCGGCGGCGGTGTCGAAGTCGTAACCGCGCAGGTCGATCGCGATCGATTCGCCCGAGCCCGCGCCGATCATCCGCGAAAACATCCCGGTACCGGTGCGGGCGCGGAAAGTCGCGCCGGGGATGTTTTTGAGTTTTTGGTCAAGCGTTTTGGCGATCTCCTGATCCGAACGGGTGCGCTGGGCGCGCGGCTTGAGCCGGATGATGTAGGTCGCCTTGTGGCCGCCGTCGGCGCGCCAGCTGGAGGCGCCGGCAAAGGTCAACCGCCCGGTCATGTCGTCGCCGACTTCGCGCTTGATCATTTCCTCGGTGGAGCGAACCACGTCGTTGACCACCTCGGCACTGGTGCCGACCGCGGTTTCGAGGTAGATGCGCACTTCGTTTTCGTCGGTTTTGGGCATCAATTCGGAGCCGATGTAAAAGGCCGGATAGACCAACAGCGCCATCAGGATCACCGCGCCGAGAACGAAGAAAAGCCGGTTCCTGAGCACGTTGTCCAGCAGCGAAGCGTAGAAATTATCCACCCCGTTTTGAATCCGGTCGCAGCGATCCATGATTTTACGGAGCCGGCCGCCCTTGCGGTGCTTGTCCGAGTAGCGGAACAATTTCGCCGACATCATCGGCACCACGGTGATCGCGACCAGCAGCGAGCAGGCCAGCGAAAAGGTCACCACCGCCGAAAACTGGCGGAACATGATCCCGGCCATCTCCTGCATGAAGAGCATCGGCAGGAACACCGCCAGCGTGGTCAAGGTGCTGGCGATGATCGCCGCGGTGACTTCGTTGGTGCCGAAAATCGATGCTTCGCGGGGATCCATCCCCTCGTCGTGGAGCCGGGTGATGTTCTCCAGCACCACGATCGAGTTGTCGACCAGCATCCCGATCCCCAGCGCCAGCCCGCCCATGGTCATGATGTTGAAGGTAAAGCCGCAGAAGTAGACCAGCGCGAACGTCGCGATGATTGACATCGGAATGCTGACCGCGATCACCAGCGTGCTGCCGAAGTTGCGCAGGAAAAGCAGCAGCACCAGGATCGCCAGGAGTCCCCCCGAGACCGCTGAGTCGGTGACCCCGCTCAACGAACTTTTGATATAGTCCGCCGAGTTCATCAGCGGCTGAAGCTCAAGCTGCTTGCGGTAGTCGACGTTGATTTTTTCGATTTCCTTGAGCACCCGGTCGGAGATGTCGACGGTGTTGGCCCCCGACTGCTTGTAGACCTCCATCATGATCCCCGGTTTGCCGTTGACCCGGACGAAACGGGTGACTTTGGCGTGGGTGTCTTCGACCGAGGCGACGTCGCGAATGCGGATTTTTTCGCCGTTTTTGTCGATGCCGATCACGGTGTCGCGGAGTTCATCCAGCGACGAGAAGGTGCCGGGGGTGCGGACGCGGACTTCGAGGCGGCCTTCGCGGACGTTGCCGGCCGGGGTGGTGACGTTGGATAGCTTGATCTTGTTGAGCACGTCTTCGAGCGGGACATTGAGCGTCCGCGCCTTGTCGACGTCAAAGAGCACCTGGATTTCCCGGATATGGCCGCCGCCGACCGCGGTCGAGGCGACGCCGTCGACGCGTTCCAGCCGGTACTGGATCTGGTCTTCGAGAATCCGGCGGGCATCGAGGAGATCGATGTCGGTCGCCACCCCGATTCGCATGATCGGCATCGCCGCCGAGTCGAATTTGCGGATCCGCGGGCGTTCGACTTCGTCCGGCAAGCCGGGGATCACCTGGTCGAGTTTGTCGCGCACGTCGGCGGTGGCTTCGTCGAGATTGGTGCCCCAGTTGAAACTGACCCGGACCGAGCTGACGCCTTCGGTCGAGGTGCTGGCGACTTCCTTGACGCCGGGCACCGCGCTCATCGCCGACTCGATCGGGCGGGAAATGAGTTCTTCGACCTCTTCCGGACTGGCGTCCTCGTACTCGCAAGTGACGGTGACGGCGGGAAAGGTGATGTCGGGCATCAAGTCGACCGGGAGATACCGGAGTCCGATGCCGCCGAGGATCAGAACGATGCAGGAGAGCATCGAGACGAAAATCGGACGGTTGACGGAGAATTCGGCCAAACTCATTTCTTCACCGCCGGGGTTCGGTTTTCCTGAATTGAGACGGCGGGCGACGCGGTCTTGAATTCATCCGGCACGATCACTTCGGCGCCGTGGGTCAAGAGATGGTTGCCGAGGGTGATCACCGGGCTGGTCAACGGCGGCTCGGTGATGATTTCGACCATGTCGTCGACCACGATTCCGGTCTGGACTTCGGTGAAGAAGGCTTTGCCGTCGCCGGGGCTCAGGCGGAACACGCCGAATTTGCCGTTGCGTTTGACGACGGCGCTGCGCGGAACCACGGTGGCGTTCTCGCGCCTGGCGAATTCGAGGTGAACCCGGACGAACATCCCGGGCTTGAGTTCAAATTCGGGATTGGGGATCTCCAGCAACACGGTCGCCTGGCGGGAGTTTTCGGCCAGCAGTTTGGAGATTTTGGCGACTTCGCCCCTGAAGGTTTTGCCGGGGTAGGCGTCGGTGGTGACTTCGGCCTGCTGGCCGACGCTCAAAAAGGGATAGTCGCGCTCAATCACATTGATCGCCGCCTTCAACCGGTCGATTTCGAGGATGCTGACGATCGGCTGGTTGACCTGAAGCAACGCCCCCTCGTCGACGAAGCGTTCGCCGACGAAGCGCGGCGGTTTATTTTGCGGCCAATCGGCGCGGATGGTGGTGTCGGAGAGTTTGATCCGGGCGTTTTCCAGCACCGCTTCGGCGCGTTTGACTTCGGCCTGCTTCATCACCACGGCGGCTTTTTGCACCGAGAGCGCGGTCTGCGCCGACTCGAACTGGGCCCGCGAGCCGATCTGCTTGTTGAGCAAAGTCTCCTGACGGTCGAACTCCTGCTGCCGGAGCGACAGCACCACTTCGGCCTCCTTGAGCTGGGCATTGGCCACTTCGAGGTCGGCGGCGGCCTGGTTCTGCTGCTGGCGGTACTCGGTGTCGTCGAGCTGGGCGATCAACTCGCCGGGCTTGATCGCGTCGCCGATGGTGAAGGGCAAACGGAGCAGCCGCCCGCTGACCTTGGGCGAAACATTGTAGGTGCTCCAGGGACGCAGCGAGCCGCTGAACATCCGGCGGTCGCGCAGATTGGACACCCGGGGCGAAACCGCTTCAACCGCCACCGCGTCGCTCTTTTTCTTCTTCTGCTCGATCGCTCCGGCCTGTTCAAGCGATTTCTGATAAATCCGATAGCCGATCATGGCTCCGCCGGAGGCGAGCAACACGGCGACAATAATCCAAAAAGTTTTTTTCATTTGTTTTCCGGCGGTCTCTTTCAATTTTCACAAAGACAGGTTATAATAATAACGCGTTCCGCTAATTTATTATTTCAAGTTGAAAATGCAAATTCATAGATTATTACAGTTGCAAAAAAAATGACCTTTTCCCGAAAGAAACAGACTGCCGCGTCACGCCGACCGGCCGACGCCATCTCCGAACTCAAATTGCGCTCGCAAACCAAATTGGCCCTCGACGCGCTGTGCGAAGTGCTGCGCGCCGTGTTCGGCGGCGGCAAACCCGCCGACCGGGCGCTGTCCGGCTTTTTCCGCGAACACCACCAGTGCGGTTCGCGCGACCGCCAGTTCATCTCCGAGGCGGTTTTTGCGGTTTTTCGCAACTGGGGCACCTTGCGCAAGCATTTTGCCGAGGGGCGGTGCGAAGAGATCGAACACGGCAGCGGCTCGTGCACCGCGCTCGAACTCGATATGCTGCTCTACGGCGCGCTGGCGCTGGAGCGGCCGGATTTTCCCGCCACCGGTTTCGTGCTCGGCACTTCACGGGCGAAGTTCAAAGTGAGCGCCAGCCCGGAAGACCGGCTGCCGGATTGGGTGGCCAATTTTGTCACCCCGGGTTTCCCGCTCGAAGCCTATGCCGCGAGGCTCGGCGAGCGCCCCCCGATCTGGCTGCGGCTGCAAACGGCGGAGGTGACCGAGCAGCTGCGCCGCTTCGCGCTGCTCGGCTTTCAGATGCGTCAGGTGCCCGGCGTCGACCGGGCGGTGGCGCTCTACGACGCCAAAATCAATTTGTACACCCTCGCCGACTACCGCGACGGCAAATTTGAAGTCCAGGACCTTGCTTCGCAGACGATCGGACTGGTCGCCTCGCCCAAGCCCGGCGAACGCTGGTTCGACGCCTGCGCCGGGGCAGGGGGCAAGAGCCTCCAGCTGGCCGATATGATGGAGCGCAAAGGCACCGTGGTCGCCTCCGATATCCGGAGTTACAAACTTGAAGACTTGCGCAAGCGCGCCCGCCGGGCCGGCTTCCCCAACATCATGACCCGCGAGTGGGACGGCAAGCCGCTGCGAGCGAAGCAATGCGGCAAATTCGACGGCGTGCTGGTCGACGCCCCCTGCAGCTGTTCCGGCGTCTGGCGGCGCAATCCCGACGGCCGCTGGACCGCCAAGGCAAGCGAAATCGCCGAAATGGCGGCGCTTCAGCTCTCGATTCTCGCCAACGCCTCCGGCGGAGTGCGGCCGGGCGGCGTCTTGATTTACGCGACCTGCTCGATTTTTGAAGCGGAAAACCGCGGCGTGGTGCAAGCCTTCCTCGCCGACCATCCCGAATTTGAACTCGAAGCCTTCCGCCATCCGCTCAACGGCGCGATGGTGGCGGACGGCATGCTGCAAATCACGCCCGCCGATGAAGATTGCGATGCGATGTTCGCGGCGCGGCTGCGGCGGAAAGGTTGATTATGGACCACATCATCATTCGCGACCTCGCGGTCAACGTGCTGATCGGAACGCTTCCCGAGGAACGGGCCGGGAGGCAGAAACTCCTGCTCAATCTGGTGATCGGCGTCGATCTCTCGGTCGCCGGACACAGCGACGACCTCCATGACTCGGTGGACTATTCGCTGATCGAGCGCGAGGTCAGGGATTTCGCCGAAAACTCCTCTTTTTTTCTGCTCGAAAAGCTCGGCGAGACGCTCTGCGCCAAAATCCTCGCCCATCGCCGGGTCCGCGAAGTGGAACTCGAAATCGACAAGCCCGGCGCGGCGCGTTTCGCGCGCTCGATCGCGATCCGGATGCTCCGCAAAAACGCGATCGACCGGTAGGAGAAGCGTCCCTTGGAAGACAATCTCACCCCGATGATGAAACAGTATCGCGAGGCGAAATCGCAGATTCCGCCGGACGCGATCCTGCTGTTCCGGCTGGGCGACTTCTACGAAATGTTCTTTGAGGACGCGGTCAAAGCAAGCGCGATCATGGAGCTCACGTTGACCAAGCGCAACGGCTACGCGATGTGCGGTTTTCCCTATCACGCGCTGGCGGTTCAGCTGCCGCGGCTGCTCAGTGCCAACGTCAAAGTCGCGATCGCCGAACAGATGGAGGATCCCCGTTTCGCCACCGGCATCGTCAAGCGCCAGATCACCCGGATCATCACTCCGGGGACGGTGATCGACAGCACCGCGCTCAAGCCCGAGGAGAACAACTTCCTCGCCGCGCTGGTATTGACCAAAGACGGCCGGCAGCGGGCGCTCGCCTCGCTCGACCTCAGCACCGGCGAATTCAAAGTGACCGTTTTTGACAGCGACGAGAAACTCCTCACTGAATTCTCCCGGCTCGACGTCAAGGAGTGTCTGATTTCCGAAAGCCAGGGCGAAGCCTGGGACAAAAACGGCGGCCGGATTGCGCCCCGCAACCCGGTGCTGTGGACCCGGCTCGACAACTTCGTTTTCGCGCCCGACGCCGCGGCGGAGCTCCTGCAGCGCCACTTCAGCGTCGCCACCCTTGACGGCTTCGGATGCAAGGATCTGCCCTGCTGCGTCGCCGCCGCCGGGGCGGTGCTCCACTATGCGATCGAGAATCTCCGGCAGGACGCCGCCCACATCACCAAACTCGAATTCTACCATCCCGGCGACATTCTCGAACTCGACACCGCCACCCAGCGCAACCTCGAGCTGGTCGAGCCGCTCCACGGCAGCGGCCGCGCCGGGACCCTGCTCGGCATCCTCGACTGCACGGTGACTCCGATGGGGAGCCGGCTGATGCGCGACTGGATTCTCCGTCCGCTCTATTCGCACGACCGCATTCTCGAACGGCTCGACGCGGTCGGCGAACTCAAGGACGACCCCCTGACGCTGGCCGAGCTGCGTGAAACCCTCGGTGCGATCCGCGACCTCGAGCGGATCATCGGCCGCCTCAATATGGGGAGCGCCAACGCCCGCGACCTTCAGGCGCTGGCCGCCAGCCTCGACATGCTGCCGGGGGTGAAATCCCTCCTCGGCCACTTCTCGGCCCCGCTGCTGGCTTCGCTTAACGCCGATATCAGCGCATTTCCCGAACTGACCGCCCGGATCAACCGGGCGATCGCCGAGGCGCCGCCGTTGACGCTGCAGGACGGCGGAATCATCCGCGACGGCTACTCGGAGCTGCTCGACGAGCTCCGCAGCGCCGCCACCGAGGGCAAGAACTGGCTCTCCGACATCCAGCGCCGGGAACAGGAGCGGACCTCGATCAAGTCGCTCAAGGTCAAGTACAATCAGGTCTTCGGCTACTACATCGAAATCACCAAGTCGAACCTCAATCTGATCCCCGACGACTACGTCCGCAAGCAAACTTTGGTCAACGCCGAGCGCTTCATCACCCCGGAACTCAAGGAGCTGGAGAGCAAGATCCTCGGCGCCGAGGAG
>CAZRFG010000094.1:0-11473 GCA_964599205.1 uncultured Victivallaceae bacterium | reverse complement strand
CGGCCGGGGTTTATATTTTTTCAAAGTCCAAACTTATTGGAGGTGAAAATGCGTTTCCTTGCCGGATGTCTCCTGCTGTGCGGTCTCGTCTTCGCCGCCGCCCCCCTGCGGGCGGCCGAAGCGCAAGACCAAATTCCGCAACTTCAGACCGAACTCTGCATGATCGGCGACAGCATCACCTGGTGGGGCGAAGGCGACGTTTTCCGCAAGGAGCTGCTGAAACGGTTGCCCGGCCTCGTCTTCGTCGGCACCCACACCGCCAAATACGGTTACAGCCACGCCGGCGAAGGCGGCAACGGCACCTGGCAGGTGATCAAACGGATCGATGCCATCCCCGATTCCCGCTATTACCACTTGCTGATCGGCGTCAACGACAGCGCCGCCGCCAAAAGCACCGCCGAAACCGACCAAGTCGCCGCCGAAACCGCCGGACGGATCGTCCAAATCGTCAATGCGCTGCTGGCCAAAAAGAGCACCGAAAAAGTCTTTCTCGGCACCATCGCCCCCTGCGTGCCGGACGGCAATCCGGCTTCCGATCAGTATCAGTTCCGCGATCTCGCGGCAAGCAAAACCAATGAACTCATCCGCAAGAATTTTGCGACCTGGTTTCCGGGCGGCAAAGTGGTGCTGGTCGAGTACGAAATCCCGCTCCGCGCCCGTGCCGACTGGAAGACCGAAATCCGGCTTCACCCCACGCCGCAGGGTTACACCTATCTCGCCGACATCCTCGCCCCGGTGCTGAAGGCCAACACCACTCCCGTTCCGGTTCCGGTCGAGCCCGGCAAAGGCGGCGTCCGGGTGGTCAATCTGTGGGACGATCAAACGAACAAATCCGAACCGCTGGTGCCCGGTCACTACTCGGTGTCGTTCGAGGTCAAAAAAGTCGACGGAAAAAGGCTGATTTTCTTTCTCAACGGCGCGGAATACGACCTCCGGGCCGAAGCGGGCAAGCGCCTGAGTTGCATCTATCAGGCCGAAAAGGAGACCAATCCGCTGGAAATCACCTTTAAAAACGGCGAAGCCGAACGCATTCAGGTGGAAAAAATGCGGCCCTCGAAACTGCCGAGCGTCTATGGCAGGGGCTCCTTCCTCGACAGCGTCAGCCCGATCCGGAGCGGGGAAAAAATCGAGCCCGTCGGGAAACAGCCGCAGTCGTGACAAAAAGTGCAATAATTCGCGCTTGCGGCTTGACTTTTCGGCATTCAGCCGATACTATATACAGTTAATGTGTATTTTGTCAATTTCAGCCAACCGGTGGCGGAAGTTTTCCGGAACGACTCAACGTCCGGAGGTCTTCCCGGCGACCGGAACAAGTAAGCAGGGGGGCCTATGGGCTCGCGTTTTGGAAATCTAACGAAGTTTTTTTCGACCGACATCGGCATCGACCTCGGAACCGCCAACTGTCTGGTGTTCGTCCGCGACAAGGGCATCGTCCTCTCCGAACCTTCGGTAGTGGCGATCAAGGAGAGCACCCGTGAAGTGCTCGCGGTCGGCAGCGAAGCCAAATCCATGCTCGGCAAAACGCCGGGCAACATTCGCGCCATCCGGCCGATGAAGGACGGCGTCATCGCCGACTTCGAAATCACCGAGGAGATGCTCCGCTACTTCATCCAGAAGGCGATCCAGACCGCCCCGTGGCGGCGCCGGCTGCTGCATCCGACCGTGCTGGTCGCGGTGCCCTCCGGCATCACCGAGGTGGAAAACCGCGCCGTCAAGGACAGCGCCAAACGCGCCGGCGCGGGTTACGTCGTGCTGGTCGAGGAGCCGATGGCGGCCGCGGTCGGGGTCGGACTTCCGGTGGTCGAGCCGGCGGGCAACATGATCGTCGACATCGGCGGCGGCACCACCGAAGTGGCGGTGATTTCGCTCTCCGGGATCGTCGGCGCCAAGAGCGTCCGGGTCGGCGGCGACGAGCTCGACGCGGCGATCACCCAGCACCTCAAACGGGTCTACAATTTGATGATCGGCGAACTCACCGCCGAACAGATCAAAATCAAAATCGGCTCGGCCTATCCGGTCCGCGACGAGCTTGAGCTCGACGTCAAGGGCCTCGATTTGCTGTCGCGGGTTCCCAAGACGGTCCGGATCACCGCCGCCGAAATCCGGCTGGCGCTCCAGGAGCCGATCACCACCATCATCGAAGCGGTCCGCTCGACCCTCGAACGCTGTCCTCCGGATCTCGCGGGCGACCTGATCGACCGCGGCATCATGCTGGCCGGCGGCGGGGCGCTCCTGTGCGGCATCGACAAACTGATTTCCGAAGAGACCGGGCTGCCGGTTTTCGTCTCCGAAGACCCGCTCCGGGCGGTCGCCCGCGGCACCGGCATCATGCTTCAGGAAATCGACTCGATGATCCAGCACTGACGGAATCATGCGGTGAAAATCAATCTGCACCAGTTGCGCCCGGCCGAACTCGAAGACCGGGCGCTTTTTGCTAAAGTTCTGGCGGAAAATCCGACGCCGAGCTGCGAGTGCGCTTTTGCCAATTTGATTTTGTGGCGCGACGTCTACGGCGAAAAATTTCTCGAAGTCGACGGACGGCTGGCGGTGATTGAGACGGCGACCGGGCTGCTGCATTTTCCGCTCGGGAAGTTCCTGTCGCCGGAGGAGCTTGGGGAGCTCCGCGACGCGCTGGTCGCCGCCGGTTTGAGCGACGGGCGGATTTACGACGTCCCGGACGCGTATCTCGCCGCGTTCCCGGATGCGGAAAAACGCTTTCAGGTGGAATTCGACGAGGGGGCGTTTGACTATCTTTACGATCTTGACCGCCTGATCGAAATGGGCGGCCCGCTGTTGCGCAAAAAACGCAATCTGGTCCGCCAGTTTGAAACCCTCTATCCCGACTGGCGGATCGAGGAGATCACCGGGGACAACCTCGAAGTGGCGCTGAATTTGGCTTTCGAGCTCAACCGCCGGCTGGCGCACGCCGATTTCCTCGACGAGGAAAATGTGTCGATGGCGGCGCTGCGGCGCTTTTTCGTCCCGCTCGGCATGGGGGGAGTGCTGCTGTATGCAAACGGAAGCCCGGCCGGATTTTCGATTTACAGCGGCGTGGACGGCGAGACCGCGGACATTCACTTTGAAAAGGCCGACCACACCGTCAAGGGCGCGCCGCAGATCCTGATCCGCGAGCTCGCCCGCCGCCTCAAGCAAGGCAACTTTGTCCGGATGAACCGCGAACAGGACATGGGCGAAGAAAATCTCCGCCATGCCAAGCGTTCGCTCGATCCGGCCTTTCTCTACCGGAGGGCGATGCTGTCATGAAGATCAAGCTGATCGGCAAGAACCTCGAAGATATCGAGCCCCTGCTCGTCGCCTACGGTTTGCACCAGACCAAGGACGAGCCGGAGCTGATTGTCTGCCACGGCGGCGACGGCACCCTGCTCGGGGCCGAGCGCCTCTATCCCGGCATCCCCAAATTCCCGATCCGCGACCAGCGCACCGCACCGCGCTGCGAAAAACACAGCTACGGCGAACAGCTCGCCGCTTTTGCCGCCGGCAACCTCAAATTGACCCGGCTGCCGAAGATTGCCGGTGAAGTCGGCGGCCGGCGGGTCTGCGGCATCAACGATGTCTTCATCCACAACCGCGACCGGGTCAGCGCGCTGCGCTACCGGGTACGGATTGACGGCGAACTCTACGCCAACGAAATCGTCGGCGACGGCGTCGGTCTAGCCACCGTCCACGGCAGCACCGCCTATTACCGCAGCATCACCCACAGCATCTTCCGGGTCGGCATCGGACTGGCCTTCAGCAACAGCACCGAGGAGATCAGCCACCTGGTGCTCGACGCCGCCAGCCGGATCGAAATCGAAATCGTCCGCGGGCCCGGCCTCCTGGTGGCGGACAATTCGCCCGACCCGATCGAGGTCCGCGACCGCGACCGGGTGCTTCTTTTCCAGACCGGCGAGTTCGCGCAGGTCTATGCGCTGGAACAATTCATGTGCGCCAAATGCCGTGCGCTCCGACATCCCAATAAACTGCCGTTCAAGGGGTATTTCTGATGAAAAAACTGCTGCTCGTTGCCGTGCTGCCGCTTCTTTTCGCCGGATGCAAAGACGAGGCCAAGCCCGCGGCCGCTCCGGCCTCCCCGCCGGCCGCTCCGGCTCCGGCAGCACCCCCGGCTCCGGCGGCTCCGGCAGCGGCACCGGCGGCCAAGCCGGAGGACAAGGTCAATGAGCTTCGCCGCCGTTCGGTCGAGTACGTCGAGCACATCCGCGCCGAATTGAAGAAACTCTATTTGTCGCTCGGGCGCGCGATCGGGGATGACAACCGGGCTGAATTCGACTCCCGCGCCGAGCGGTTGTGCGGTGAACCCGAGCGGCTGCCCTCCGACGCCACCCCGCTGGAAAAAGAGATCGCCGACTTCGCGGTCCGCCGCACCGGCGAATGCCGCTCCGCGCTGACCGACGCCCGCGCCATTTTCGCTTCGCTCAACACCGACGAAAAATACAAAAAAATGCAATTTGAACTGCCCGGCCGCAAACTCGGCAGGTTTGTGGCGATCGACGGCGGCGATCTGGTCGTCACCATTGCCGGCAGCAACGAGAAACACCGTTATGCGTTGAGCGACCGTCCGGTATCGCGTGAGCTGGCGGCGCGCGCCGCCCGCGCTTCCGGGGAGCCGGGAACGCGCTTTTACCTCGAGCTGCGCTACGGCAGCCCGGACGACAAGCTCGTGGAATACGCCCCCGACGACCTCTGGCGGGAAATCTATCCTTTGATTGCCGCCGATCTGCGCAAAAGCGACGAGGAGGACAAAAACCGGGCCGCCCGGGCCGATCTTTACCGCTTTGAGGATCTCGACAAAATGATCGCCAACGGCCAGACCGAAACGTTCCGCAAAGCCGTCGCCAACAAGGCCGTGCTCACCGGCGTCGACGCCGGCGGACGGACGCTGCTGATGACCGCGGTGCGCGAGAAAAACCCCGACATCGCCGCGATTCTGCTCCAGAACGGCGCGCCGGTCGACGCGGTCACCATCGACGGGCGCACCGCGCTGGCGATGGCGGTCCAGGCCGACCATTACCAGCTCGTCCAGCTGTTGCTCGACAGCTCGGCCAATGCGAATTTCAAGAACCCGGTCACCGGCAAACGGATCATCGAACTTGCGCCGAGCAAAGAGATCAAAGCCCTGTTGAAAGCCTACGGAGCCAAAGAATGAACCAGTTCATCGTCCCCGCCCTGATCGCCGCGCTGACTTTGACCGCATCCGCCGCCGATGATTTTCTGCGGCCGCAGGTCAACCCCTCCGACTTGCCGGTGGCGACCGAAAATCTGGTGATCTCCTACGAAAACGCCGACGCCGCCAAAACCGCGCCCGCGCCGACTTTGAAAATGCTCCCGCCCGGCAAGAAACTGGCGATCTCGGCCCGCTGGGACGACCGTCATCCCAACAATATCCCGATGCACGCGTTGATGACCAAATACGGCTGGAAAGGCACGTTTTACCTCAACGACCCCAAGCCCGACCAGAAACAGGAGTGGGCGCAGAATCACGAGCAAAAACTCCTCGCGGGCGGCTGCAGCGTCGGCGTCCACGGGAGTTTGCACCGCAAGCTCCCGGATTTGCCCCCGGATGAGATGTTCCGCGAATTCGCGCTCAACCGCGCGCTGCTCGAGGCCAACTGCGACCGCCCGATCAACACCCAGGCCTACGCCTACGGGCTTTTTATGAGCAAGGACAAACCGGAAGCGGCCCTCCGGATCAGCGAAATTTTCTTCCGCAGCGGTCTCCTCCACACCGTCTACGCCTGGAGCGTCAAACCGGAGTTCGGGCTGCGCCCGACCGACCGCGCGACCGGCCTCCAATTCACCCCCGGCGACAAGGACACCAAGCGCGAAAATTTCATCAAGGGCATGGAAGACAGCCTCAAAAAAGAGTGGTTTCTCAAAACCATTCCCTGTATTTTCATGGGCGTCCACGCCCGTCAGCAGGGCGACGACTGGGCCGAACTCGAAGCCGGCATCGCCAAGTACGCCAACCGTCCGGAATGGTGGTACTGCAATCAGAATGAATTCGCCGCCCGCTTCTACGAAGCCAACCATGCGTCGCTTCTGCGCCGCACCCAGGACGGGGCCCGAGTCACCTATCAAACCCGCCGCTTCCCGGCCGCCGCGCTCGGCGACCGCCAGGGTCTCACCGTCGCCGCGCCGTTCGCCCGGCTCGCGAGTTACCATGGCGAAACCTTGAAAGTGCTCAATCCCGGTACTCCGGAGGCGGAATTCGAGCTCCCGCCGGTCGAGGCCGCCGCCTTCCCGACTGTCATCGAGCGGGCGGTGCTCGGCAAAAACGACACTTCGCCGGTTCAATTGAAAAAATTCCCCGGCATGGCGGTGTTCCTCAGCTACGACCGCAAGGCCAACAAGGCGATCCTGACCCTCGACCCCGGCAAAACTCCGCTGACCCTCGAAAACGCGACGGCGCGGCTGCCGCTCGCCTGGCCGGCCCCCGGGGTGCTCCGCAAAAACAAGCAAGTGACGGTGGCGATGAAAACCGATTTCGTGTTTGAACTGCCGGCGGTCGTCGCCGATCCCGGCGAACGGCCGACGCTCTGGCTGGAAGTCGACTTCCGGCGCGGCGACGCGGCCGGAAGACTCCATATTCTCTTGGACAAGTAACAGCAAATATAAGGAAAATTTATGAACGTACTGGTCATCGGTTCGGGCGGGCGCGAACACGCCCTGTGCTGGAAGCTCAAATCCTCGAAACAGCTCGGCAAACTCTATTGCGCCCCCGGCAACGCCGGCATCGCCGAAGTCGCCGAATGCGTCGACATCCAGGTCAATGAGCTCGACAATCTGCTCGCGTTCGCCAAGAGCCACGACATCGGCTTCACCGTGGTCGGCCCCGAAGCGCCGCTCTGCGACGGCATCGTCGACCTCTTCCGCGCCAATGAACTGGCGATCTTCGGCCCCGACCGCGAAGCGGCGCAGCTTGAGGGCAGCAAGGATTACGCCAAGCGTTTCATGAACCGCTATCAGATTCCCACCGCCGCCTCGGAGACTTTCACCAACCCGGCCAAGGCGGGCGATTACATCCGCGCCGCCTTCGGCGCCGGCATCAAATCGCTGGTGGTCAAGGCCGACGGCCTGGCAGCCGGCAAAGGGGTGCTGGTGGCGGAGAGCTGTGACAGCGCAATCGCCTTTGTCGCCGAGTGTTTCGGCGGCGCTTTCGGCGCGAGCGGGGCCAAAGTGGTGATCGAGGAGTGTCTGTACGGCGAAGAGGCGTCGATCCTGGCGCTGACCGACGGCCACATGATCGTGCCCCTGGTCTCTTCGCAGGATCACAAGCGCGCCTACGACTTCGACGCCGGCCCCAACACCGGCGGCATGGGGGCCTACTCCCCCGCCCCGGTGGTGACGCCGGAAGTGATGGCGCAGATCAAGCAGGATGTTTTGAAGCCGTTCCTGCTCGGCATCGCCCAGGAGAAACTCTATTTCCGCGGCGTCATTTTCGTCGGGGTGATGGTGACCGGCACGGGAGCCAAAGTGCTCGAATTCAACGTCCGCTTCGGCGACCCGGAAATCCAGCCGGTACTGCGCCGCTTCGAAGGCGATCTGCTCGACGTGCTGTACAAAACCGCCGACGGACGGCTGGCCGAAGCCGAGCTCAAGTGGTCCGACGAGCCCGCCGTCTCGGTGGTGATCGCCTCCGGCGGCTACCCCGGCAGCTACACCAAAAATCACCCCATTTCCGGCCTCGCCGAAGCCGCCGCCACCGGCGCGGTGGTGTTCCATGCCGGCACCGGCTTCAAGGACGGCGCGGTAGTCAACACCGGCGGCCGGGTGCTCGGCGTCTCCGCCCGCGGCAGAACCATTGCGGGCGCGATCGAGAACGCCTACCGGGCGGTCGACAAAATCCACTTTGAAGACTGCTTCTGCCGCCGCGACATCGGGGCCAAAGCGCTCAAGAAGTAGCGGTTCTCTCCCGCCGAAAACAATATAGAGCAAACCCGAACAACCGGCGAGAAGAAAAACCGGAATCCGGTGCTATGGTATCCGCGAAGTCAAATCAACCGGAGAAAGCATCTTGTTGGATACCGCAATCGAGCCGGATTACCGGCGGATGGTCAGCGTCGTCCGCAACCAAAGGGCGGAGATCCTGCCGCTCTATGAACATAACGTCTGCTATGAAGTGATCGCCGCGCTGACCGGCAGCGACCTGGTCCGGCTGATGGCAGAGAACCGGCTCGACGAGGGTTTCCGGGTTTACGGCGACTTTTTCCGGAGGGCGGGCTACGACGTGGTGACCTTTGAACAGTGCATCACCGCGGCGATGCCGCCCGGCGGCGCGCTGATGGGGGGACAGGGGCCGATCCGGGACCGCCGGTCGCTCCGCGACTTCCCGTGGGCGGCGATTCCCGGCCGCTGGTACGAGATGGCGGCCCCCCGCTTCGCCGCGCTGGGACGGCAGATGCCCGCCGGAATGAAGGCGATCGGCGGCGTCGGCAACGGCGTCTTTGAAATTTCCGAGGATCTGGTCGGACTCGAATACCTCCCCTTTCTCCAGGCCGACGACGAGGAGGCTTACGCCGACTTGTACCGCCGGATCGGCGATTTGATGGATGAAATCTGGGCCCGTTTCCTCGCTGAATTCGGCGACATTTACGCCGTCTGCCGCTTCGGCGACGACCTCGGCTTCCGCTCTTCGCTGCTGACCATGCCGGCGACGGTGCGCGAGCACCTGATTCCGCAGTACCGGCGAATCATCGGGCGCGTCCACGCCGCCGGGAAGCCCTTTCTGATCCACTCCTGCGGCTGTATCTTTGAAGTGATGGACGACCTTATCGCCGCCGGGATCGACGCCAAGCACTCCAATGAGGAGGCGATCGCCCCCTTTGAGCGCTGGACCGCCGACTACTCGGACCGGATCGGCCTCCTCGGCGGCATCGATATGAATTTCATCGTCAGCGCCGAACCGGCGGAAATCGCGCGGGTCGTTTCCGAAAAAGCGTCGTGCTATTACCGGTCCGCCAACGGCTTCGCCCTCGGCACCGGCAATTCGATCCCGGACTACGTGCCGCCGGCCAACTATCTGGCGATGCTCGAAGCCGCCAACCGCATCCGCGAAGAACAAGCCGCGAAGATTCACAAGTGAAAGCAAAATATCCATCAGGAGCAATCACCATGACCGTCAAGCCTCTTCTCCCGCCCTGGCCCGGCACGCTGACCGCGCGCGAACGCTTCAACCGGCAGATGCACTTCCAGGCTGTCGACCGTTCCTTCAACATGGAGTTCGGCTACTGGAACGAAAACTTCACCGAGTGGTCGATCTTCGTCGAGCACGGGATCAAAAACAACGAGGAGGCCGACCTCTTCTTCAACTTCGACCCGATCGCGACGGTCTGGGGCAACGTCTGGATGAACCCGCCCTTTGAGGAAAAAGTGATCGAGCGCACCGGCAACACGCTGATCATGCAGAACCGCGACGGCCTTCTCGCCGAAGTCCCCGCCGACCACCACGACACCATTCCCCACTACCTCAAAGCCTCAATCGTCACCCCGGAGGATTGGCAAACGTGCAAGCTGGAACGCTTCCGCCGCGACGACCCCGCCCGCAAAGTCAACCTGGCGGAGCTCAAGCGCAAGCACCCCGCCGACCGCGACTATCCCCTCGGCGTCTACTGCGGCTCGATGATCGGCAAAATCCGCGACATGCTGACCTTTGAGGGCCTCGCCTACGCGATGTACGACTACCCCGAGATGGTCGAGGACATGGTCGAGACCTGCTGCGTGCTGGTCGAGGATTTCCTCGATCAGGTGCTCGGCGAAATCGACTTCGACTACGCCTCCGGCTGGGAAGACATCTGTTTCAAGAACGGCCCGATCGTCTCGGTCGATTTCTTCCGCGAGGTGGTGATGCCGCGCTACAAACGGATCAACGCCAAGCTCAAAAAGCACGGCATCGACCTCTGGTACACCGACTGCGACGGCGACGTCCGGCCGATCCTGCCGTTTTTCCTCGAGGGCGGCATCAACTGCCTGTTCCCGTTTGAAGTGATGGGCTGCGCCCACCCCGGCGAGCTGCTTAACCGCTACCCCGAGCTCCGGATCATGGGCGGAGTGGACAAAATCGAACTCGCCAAAGGCCCCGAAGCGATCAAGCGCTATTTGGACACGCTGGTCCCGCTGGTCGAGCGCGGCGGCTACATCCCCTTCTGCGACCACCGCTGCCCGCCCAACGTCAAGGTCGAGGACTATCTCTATTACCTCAAATTGAAGCAGGAAATGTTCGGCGCGGTCAAACCGGTGTGAGCTTCCGCCGGATTGCTTGCATGATCCCTCCAATGATGCTATTGTAAACTCGACAATTCTTTATCACTTTGGAATTGTTGAAAACGTCAGCAAAAATGGAGGAGCTCACCGATGGGGGACGTGATTGGAATTGTGGTGTTGCTGGCGCTGGTGATTCTGGCGTTGCCGATCGTGCTTTTGGTTCAAATCATCCTCCTGCGGCGGGAACTCACCGGCCTCCGGAGTGAACTCAACGACGCCGTCCGCAAGCTGACCGCCGCGGTCAAATCGGTGGAAAAACCGGTCGAAAAACCGGTCGAAAAACCGGTCGAAAAACCGGTCGAGAAACCGACTCCAGTCGAGACTCCGGTCGCGATTCCGCCGCCGGTTCCGTCCCCGGTCGCGCCCAAGGCGGCGTTGACCTGGGAGCCGCCGCCGCGACCGGCCGCGCCGCCTCGAATTGAAGCGATTCCTTTCACCCCCCTCCCCGAGCCGCCGCCGCGCGAGCCCACCGAACTGGAACGCCGGACGCTGGAAATCCTGCGCAAAATGTGGAACTGGATCATCGTCGGCGAAGAATACCGCAACCCCGCCGTGGCCCGCGAGTACGCGCTCGCCACCACCTGGCTGCTGCGCGGGGCGATTCTGCTGATCGTTTTCGGGATCGGCTACTTTATCAAGTTTTCGCACGAGCGCAACCTCTTCCCGCCCGAACTCCGGCTGACGGTGGCGGCGCTGGTCACCTCGGGCATGATCACCGCCGGGGTGAAGCTCCTCAAGGGCGCGTACCGGCTCTTCGGCATTACCCTCATCGGCGGCGGCTTCGCCGGGCTCTACATGGTCGGCTTCGCCGCGGTCGGGGTGTATCACGTGCTCGCCCCCGCCGCCGGGCTGGCGCTGCTGGTCGCCCTCACCGCCGCCGGTGCACTGCTGGCGCTGAGGCTCAACAATATGCTGCTGGCGATCCTCGCCGTCACCGGCGGTTACGCCGCCCCGGTGCTGATGTCGACCGGCAGCCGGAATCTCACCGGGCTCTTCATCTATCTTTTGATCCTGAGCTCCGGCGCGCTGCTGATCGGGCGCTACCGGGCGTGGCGGATCCTCAATCTGATCGCCTTCGCCGGGGCGTGGGGACTCTACCTGGCCGCGGCGCCGTTCAAGGGGGACTATTCCTACGCCCTCGCAATCACCTTCGGCGCGCTCTTTTTCGTGCTGTACTCCTGCCTCGGCATCTTCT
>CAZRFG010000093.1:0-11503 GCA_964599205.1 uncultured Victivallaceae bacterium | reverse complement strand
GCCGCCGCCGGAAAACTGGAGGCGATCGGGGGCAGGGGGAGCGCCCGGCTGCTGTTCGAAGCGATCGAGGTTCCGTCCTCCGGAAAGATCGAAGTCGAGGCCGCGATGCCCGACCACCTCGGTTCGCTCCGTTTGATGGCGGTCGCCGCCAATTCCGCGCGGGTCGGGAGCGCGGAGCGCGAAATCGTGCTCCGCGACCGGATCGGGGCGACCGTCGCCGCACCGCTTTTCCTCGCCCCCGGCGACCGGGCGGAATTCACCGTGAGCTTGTTCAACTTTGAGCTCGAGCCCGGCGATTACCGCTTCACGGTCACCTTGCCCGCGATGCTGAAGGGCGATCAGACGGTCTTCACCGGCGTCCTTGCCAAAGGGAACCCGGTCACCGTCACGCTGCCGGTCACCGCGCTAGCCGCCGGAACCGGCGACCTCAAGTGGGAACTCGCGCTCGGCTCCGAGGTGAAGACCGGCCATGAACGCTTGACCGTCCGCCCGGTCGGAATTCGCCAGACCCGAACCGAAACGATCGCGCTGCCGCCCGGTCGGAGCGCGGTCTTCGCCCCCGATCCGGCGGATTGGGAACCCGGGGCGGCCGGCCGTCTCGCGATCGCCGACGGCCCGGCGGCGAACCTCGGCGAGGCGCTGACGTGGCTTCGGAGCTATCCCTACGGCTGCTGCGAGCAGACGGTGGCGGCGGCGTTTCCGCTCCTCGCCGCCGATGAACTGGTCAAGGGCAAAGCGGTCACGCCGGAACTTGCCGAGGGCTATCGCCAGCAGATCGCCGCCGCCTATGCGAGGTTGCTCGCGATGCGTCTCGGCGACGGCTCTTTTGCGATGTGGCCGGGCGGGAGCGAGGTTTGGATCGACGGCACCCTTTTCGCCGCCCACTTCATTTTTGAAGCCGTCAACCGCAAGCTGATCGCGCCCGACGATGCGGTGCTGCTTCCGCTCCGGAGCTGGCTCGGGCGGCGGGCCGATGACGCGTCAAAGGGGAACCGGGTGCGCCGGGCTTACGCAAGCTATGTGCTGGCGGTGGCCGGAGACGAGGCGTTCGTCAATCCCGCCCGCAACGTACTTGCCGGCGGTCCCAACGATTATGCCTCTTTCCTCGCCGCGCTGGCGCTGGTGCGGGGTGGATATGCGGTCGAGGGGGCTCCGGCGCTGGCCGAAGCGGTGAAGGAGCGGGTCTGGCTGGAGGAACCTCCTTTCTCCTTCGCCACTCCCGCCTCGCAGCTTGGGATGACGCTCTATTTCCTGATTGACAACAACTTCCGCGACGAGGCGGTGCTGCATTCGCTGGCGGTCGAGCTCGCCCGGCAGCTCCGGAGTGACGGCGGCAACTGGGGGACCACCCAGGCCAACGCCTGGGCGGTGCTCGGGCTCGGCATCTACGCCGGGCGTTATCCCGCCGCGCCGCTCGCGGCCACGCTCGAAACCGGCGGCGTCAAGCGCGAACTTTCCCGCGGCGAAACCGTCGCCTTGGCCGCGCCGGTCACTTTGACCAACACCGGAAATTCCCCGCTGACGGTGACCCAGAGCATGACCGGCATCCCCCGCCGGACGCCGCGCGAAGCCGGGGTGATCAAGCTCAAAAAGGAGTATCTCGATTCCTCCGGCAAGGCGGTCGATACGGTCAACCACGGCGATCTCGTTTTGATCCGGCTGACCCTTTCGGCCTCGTCGCAAGTATCCGATGCGGTGATTGCCGATCTCCTCCCGGCCGGGCTGGCGATTGAGGATGAATTGCTCGCCACCCGTTCGGCGCTGCTGCCGCCGGAGCTCCGCGCGAAATACGGGACGCTGACTCCGAAACTACTGGAGAAACGCGACGACCGCTGGCTGATTTTCGGCGATCTCGCGGCCGGGACGGCCGAGTTCAGTTGCCGCGCCCGGGCGGTGACCCGCGGCGTCTTTGCGGTGCCGCCGGTTCAGGCCGAGGCGATGTACAATCCCGACTTGAACGGTGTCGCCAACCCCGGCGGAGTGTTCACGGTCAAATGAAATTCGCCCGCCGACATCGATGGGTGCTTGCGGGGGCAGCGGCGCTGCTGCTGCTGGTGCCATTGATCTGGCTGGCGGCCCCGGCGCTGATCGCCGATCCGATGTTGGAACTTGCACGGATGACCCCGGTGCGCTGCTATTTCGACCGCACCGGCAAAGTCTTCAAATTCGAGCCGACCTACGATTACGAGTGGCGTTTCCCGGTCCGGCTCGACGCAATTTCGCCTGCCGCGCGCCAGGTCATGCTGGGGGCCGAGGACGCCCGCTTTTATCAGCACGGCGGGGTCGATTACCCGGCGCTGGCGCGGGCGGCGTACCAGAATCTCTTTTCGCGCCGGATCGTTTCCGGGGCTTCGACCATCACCATGCAGCTGGCTTCGCTGGTTCAGCCGCCGGGGCGGCGGCGGACGCTCGCGGGCAAAATCGAGCAGATGCTGATGGCCCGCAAACTCGAGTGGCGCTATCCCAAAGACCGGATCCTCGAGGAGTATCTCAACCGCATCCCCTTCGGCGGCAAGATTTACGGCATCGAGGCGGCGGCCCGCTATTACTTCGGCACCTCCGCCGCCGAACTCGACCTTGCCCAGAGTTCGCTCCTCTGCGGCCTTCCGCAGCGGCCCAATGCCTACCGCCCCGACCGTTATTTGGAACGCGCCCGCAGGCGTCAGCAGCTGGTGCTCCAGTTGCTCGCCCGGCACCGGGTGCTGAGCGAAGCGGAGGCGGAGCGGATTTTCCGCGAAGTCCGGCTGCCGTTTCGCGATTTCCGTTCTCCGCCGCCGTTTGAAATTCCGGAGAACCGGCAGCTGGTCCACTACGCCGCCGCCGCGCTCGAGGAGGCCGGGCGCGATCAATTCCGGATCGACTGCGCGGTCGACGCCGGTCTCATCGCCAAGGTGGCAGCCGTTCTCACCCGCCGTGCCGCGCAACTCTCCGGCGTCGCCGACGCGGCGGCGGTGGTGCTCGACTCGCGGACCGGGGAAGTGCTGGTTTCGCTCGGCACCCTCGACCCCGGCCGCCCCGGCGACGGCGAGGTCGACGTGACCCGCGCCCGGCGTTCGGCGGGCTCGGTGCTGAAGCCTTTTCTCTACGCCGCCGCGATCGACGGCGGCTTGATTACCGCCGACACCGTGCTCCTCGACGCGCCGCTCCGCTTCGGGAGTTACGCCCCCGGCAACTACGACGGCACGTTCCGCGGCCGGGTCAGCGCCCGCGAGGCGCTGGCGGAGTCGTACAACACGCCCGCGATCCGTTTGCTCGCCCGGCTCGGCGAAAAACGGGTGCTCGGCCTCTTTGACTCGCTCGGCCTCGGTTTGCCGGAGCCCGGCCGCGAAGCCGGCCTCTCGCTCGCCCTCGGCACCGCGGGCTACCGCCTGCTCGACCTCGCCGCCGCCAGTCGGGCGCTGGCGGCGGGGGGCGAGTACCG
Source organism: uncultured Victivallaceae bacterium (assembly GCA_964599205.1). GTDB lineage: Bacteria > Verrucomicrobiota > Lentisphaeria > Victivallales > Victivallaceae > JAVBUI01. The sequence goes on along the minus strand of CAZRFG010000093.1, from coordinate 8,082 downwards.
GCCGCCGACTTTTCTTGCCGGGCGGAAGACCCCGGTCCGCCGGGTCTTTTCGCCCGGCGCGGCGGCGATGGTTTCGGCCATGCTGCGGAGCCGCCGGTTGCCCGGCTGCGACGCGGAAATCGCCTGGAAGACCGGGACTTCCAACAATCACTGCGACGCCTGGTGCTTCGCTTTCAATTCCGATTACACCGTCGGAGTGTGGTTCGGCAACAAGAGCGGCAAGCCTTCCGAGGCGCTGGTGGGGGTGCTCGCCGCCGCCCCCGCCGCCGGGGAGATTTTTACCTTGCTCGGTTCCGCGCGCGCTTTTTCGCCGTGGCCGTCGGCGGCGGCGGAGCTCGAGACGGTCGAACTTTGCGCCGGGTCCGGATTGACCCCGGGGGTCGCCTGTCCCCGGCGGCAGAAGCTCCCGGTGCTGCGGCAAGTGCCGCTCCGGCGCTGTGAAGAGTGCGGTCGGGAAGCCGCCGCCCGCCCGGTGATTTTTTCGCCCGCGCCCAAGTCCTACCTGGCCGACAGGGGGGGCAAGGTCAAACTTCCGGTCGCGTTGTCACCGGGCGGGTTTGACCTCTTTGCCGACGGGGTCTGGCTCGGGCGTTCGGATGCACTCCGGGAGTACGAATTCGGGCTCGGCCGCCACCGTTTCACCGCGGTCGCCGCCGACGGACAGAGCGCCGAAGTGCGGTTCAGCGTGACCGCCGGCCGGTAAGCTTCGCCGGATCGCCAAAAAAGCGGAAAAATCGCCTTGCCGAGACTGGCAAAAAATGCTTTTGGCGTTATTGTATTTGGTCAAAGAAATGATTCATTCAACCTATGAGGTGCTTTCATGATTTTCCGCTCTTTCGCCGCCATTCTGCTGGCCTTTTCTTTCGCGCTGGCAACCTCGTTTTCCGCTTCCGCCGCCGAAAAACTGGTGATCACCGGCAAGGTCCGCGACAACCCGACCATCAGTTTCGGCGGGATCGCCGGCAACGTTTCGCTGTCCCAGAGCGTCGAGGGGTTCCTCAAAGCCTGCGGCTGGTTTGAAGTGGTCAAATCCGACGGCCAATACGAGCTCAGCGGCACCGTCAACGGCTCCAGCGCGGTGATCCGGCTCTCGATGGGCGGGGTGCCGATGACCAGCTGGACCTACACCGTCGGCAATCCCCGCGAAACCGGCAAGGACATGGTCGATGCCATTCTTGATAAGCTCTTCAAGGTCAAGAATATTTGCAAAACCAGGATCGCCTTCTGCGCCGACACCGCGCCGGGGATGAAGAATATTTTCGTCTGCGACATCGACGGCAAAGACGTCAAGCAGGTCACCAATTTCCAGACCCTCTGCGTCGAGCCCTCGTGGTTCCCGGACGGCAATTCGATCGGCTACACCAAATACGGCAAAGCGCTGACCGAAGTGGTCGAAACCCGGCTCGCGCCGAGCGTCCAGAGCCGCCGTCTGAGCTCGCTGCCCGGCCTCAACGTGGGGGTTTCGATCAGCCCCGACGGCCGCCAGATGGCGCTGATCCTGAGCCCCGACCACCAGGTCGACCTCTACGTTCAGGGCGTCGGTTCGTCGACTCCCCGGCGGCTGACCCGCGGCAAGGCGGTTGAGGCATCCCCCTGCTGGAGCCCCGACGGGCGCAAGATCTGCTTTGTCAGCGACGAAAGCGGCCGTCCGCGGCTTTACTCGATCAGTCCCGACGGCTCCGGCCGCACCCTGCTGCCCAGCGTCGGCAGCGAATCGGTGACCCCGGATTGGTCGGATGACAACCAGATCGTCTACGCCACCAAGGTCGGCGGCGCCTACACGGTGGCGGTGCTCGACCTCAAGACCAGTGAAAACATCCGCGCCACCAACGTCCCCGGCACTTGGGAATCTCCGGCCTGGGGCCCGGACAACCGGCAGGTGGTCTGCAAGCGTTCCGACGGGCCGCGCTCGTCGCTCTTTGTGATCGACACCTGGACCGGCAAGGTCCGGCAGCTCCTGGCCACCCGCAACAACCTCTCGATGCCCAGTTGGTCAAAGGCCAAGCAGTGACGACTTCCGACTCCCGGCGATATCAGGAAAACCAGGAATATCTCGAGCAGTTGATGCGGTTCGGGATCAAGCTCGGATTGGCCCAGAGCACCGAGCTTTTCCTCCGTTCCGGAGCGCCGCTCGAGAAGGGTTTTATCCATATCGCCGGCACCAACGGCAAAGGTTCCACCGGGGCGATGCTGGAGTGTGCGCTGCGAAGCGTCGGGCTCCGCACCGGTTTTTATAGTTCTCCCCACCTGATCGATATGCGTGAACGCATCCGGGTGGCCGGCAAAGCGGTTTCGATCGAGCTCTTCAACCGCGCTTTCGCCACCGTCAAAACGGCGGCCGAGGCGATGCGCGCCGAGGAGCGGACGCCGACCTTTTTTGAATTCACCACGGCGCTGGCGGCGCTGATTTTCGAGCTTGAAAAATGCGATTTCGTGGTCTGGGAAACCGGCATGGGGGGGCGATTCGACGCCACCAACGTGGTCGAGTCGGAACTCTCGATCATCACCGGAATCGCGCTCGACCACCAGCAGTACCTCGGCGATACCATTGAAAAAATCGCCTTTGAAAAGGCCGGGATCATCCACACCGGCTGTCCGGTTTTCACCGGCGAACTCACGCCCGAAGCGCGTTTTGTGATCGAAAACGAGGCGCTCCGCCACGACGCCCCGTCCTATTGTCCCGACGAGGAGCCGATGACCGGTCTGGTGCACGGCAGCGATGAACACGGTTTTTATCAGGAGTTCACCCATCGCGGCCGGCGCATCCGGCTGGCGTTGGGAGGCGCGATGCAGCGGCGCAATTTCAAGGTGGTCTACCCGGTGCTGGAGCATCTGTCGCAGAAGTACGATTTTTCGCTCGACGACGCGCTGGCCGGGCTGGCCCGGGTGCGTTGGCCGGGCCGCTGCCAGAAACTGGCCAACGGCCTCATCGTCGACGGCGGTCACAATCCCGACGGTGCGACCGCGCTGGCCGAAGCGCTGGCCGAACTGGAGCCGGGGGCGAAGTACACTGTCATTTTCGCCGGTTTCAAGGACAAGGACCTTGCCGGCAACCTCCGCGCGCTGGCCCCGCTGGCGGAGAAATTCATTTTTGTGCCGCTCAAGGACGATCGCCCGTCGGCGACGGCGGCGGAGCTGACCGAGCTCCTGCGGCACAACGGCAGCAACCTTCCCGCGGTCGCCGCCGCGGGGGCGGTCGAGGGCTGCGAGGCGGCGCTGGCCGAAGGCGGCCGGGCGTTGGCGGCGGGGTCGCTGTACCTCGCCGGCGAAGTCCTCGCCCATTACGCGCCGGAAACGGCGCTGGATCTGGTCTAAAACAAGGAAGTTTATGAGCAATACTCTCAATATCACCGTCGACGCGACGCCGCGCGACAACGCCACGCCGATGCTGCTGCTGCGCGAACCTTTGGTGTTCCCTTTTTCGCTGACTCCGGCGCTGATTGAGGGCGAACAGAGCACCGAGGCGCTGAAACTGGCGATGCGGCGCGACCGGATGGTGGTGATTTTTCCCGAAATGCCGGGACAGGACGAACTTGACAGTCACCAGGAGGACAAGCACGACTTCGCCTTTTTCGAGTTCGCCGAGCGGCGTTTCGTCAAGCGCGGGGTGGTCGCCCGGGTGGTCAAGGTGCTGAATTTCCCGGACGGCTCGGTGCGGCTGTTGCTGCGCGGCTTGCGCCGGGTCAAATTTGAAGCGGTTACCTTTCAGAGCTCGGTCGGCTGCGCCCGGACTTCGGAGGTGATTCCCCGCCAATTCGATCCGCTCGAGCGCGAAGGATTGATCAAGGCCACGGCCGGACTTTTCAACGAATACGCCTCGCTCCAGCCGCATCTGCCGGAAGAGCTCCGGCTGGCGGTGGCCAATGCCGAAGATGCCGGGCGGCTGGCCGATCTCCTGGCCGACAACCTCGGCTTCGACTATTTCGAGAAACTCGCGGTGTTGGTCGAGGATTCCCCGGATGACAAGCTGCGTTATCTCATCACCTTGCTCAACCGCGAAATCCAGGTCGGCCGGCTGGGGATGAAGATCCAGCAGGAAGTCCACGAGTCGATGAGCCAGTCGCAGCGCGAATATTTCCTGCGCGAACAGTTGCGGACCATCCAGCGCGAACTCGGCGAAGAGTTCCGCAACCCCGATCTGGTCGAAATTTCACGGCGGATGGAGGAGAAAAAACTTCCGGAGCGGGTGGTCGAGGTGATCCAGAAAGAGCTCGGCCGGCTGGAAATCATTCCGCAGGCGGCGCCGGAGTACCATATCGCCTACACCTATATTTGCTGGCTGCTCGACGTGCCGTGGTTGGAGATGAGCGACGACCGGCTCGACGTCAGCGAAGCCGCCCGGGTGCTCGACGCCGACCATTACGGGCTTGAGGACGTCAAGGAGCGGATTCTCGAATTCCTCGCGGTGCTCCAGATCAAGAACGACGGCAAAGCGCCGATCCTCTGTCTGGTCGGCCCCCCCGGCGTCGGCAAAACCTCGCTCGGCCAGTCGATCGCCCGCGCGATGAACCGCAAATTCATCCGGGTCGCCCTCGGCGGAGTGCGCGACGAGGCCGAAATCCGCGGCCACCGCCGCACCTACGTCGGCGCGCTGCCGGGCCGGATCATCCAGGGCATGAAGCGGGCGGGCGCGGCCAACCCGGTGTTCATGCTCGACGAAATCGACAAACTCGCAAGCGACGTCCGCGGCGATCCGGCGTCGGCGCTGCTCGAAGTGCTTGATCCGCAGCAGAACGTCGCCTTCAACGACCACTATCTCGAGCTCGACTTCGATTTGAGCAAAGTTTTCTTTGTCACCACCGCCAATTTGCTCGACACCATTCCGTCGCCGTTGCTCGACCGGATGGAGGTGATCCGGCTGCCGGGGTATACCTCGCTTGAAAAGCGCGAAATCGCGCGGCGTTACCTGGTGCCCCGCCAGATCAAGGAGAACGGGCTCAAGGCCAAGCAGATCCGCTTCCGGGTTTCGGCCATCAACGAATTGATCGACCACTACACCCGCGAGGCCGGAGTCCGGCAGCTGGAGCGGATGGCCGCCCAGGTCTGCCGCAAACTCGCCCGCCGGCTGGTGGAGAAGAAACTCGAAGCCGGGACCCCGGTGACGGTCGACGCCAAACTGGTGCGCGAACTCCTCGGCCCGCAGCTTTTCCTGCTCGACGAGGCCGAATTCAAGCCCGAAGTCGGTTGCGCGGTCGGGATGGCCTGGACTTCGGTCGGGGGGACCATCCTTCCGGTGGAAGTGCTGTCGGTGCCCGGCAAGGGCGACTTGAAGCTCACCGGTTCGCTCGGCAAAGTGATGCAGGAGAGCGCGGAGACCGCGTTCAGCTTTCTGCGCGGCCGCAGCGATCGCCTCCAGATCGATCCGGTTCAGTTCGAGAAGCAGAATTTCCACATCCACGTTCCGGACGGCGCGACGCCGAAGGACGGGCCGTCGGCGGGGATCACGCTGGCGACCGCGCTGCTGTCGCTCCTGACCGACCGTCCGGTCCGGCCCAAGCTGGCGATGACCGGCGAGATCACGCTGCGCGGCAAAGTCACCGCGGTCGGCGGCATTCGCGAAAAAGTGATCGCCGCGCTCCGCGCCGGCATCACCGACGTGATTCTGCCGGACGAGAACCGCAAAGACACCGCGGAGTTGCCGGACGAAGTCAAAAAACATCTTAAATTTCACTTCGTCAAACGCTTCGAGGAGGTTGCCGATCTCGCCTTGCTCGAACGGGAGGGGACCAAATGAAACCGTTTGCGCTCGCTTTGCTGTTGGCCGTGACCGGGTTCCTCGCCGCCGCCGAACTCGGTTCCGAAGCATTTCTCGAGCGCACCCGGTTCCCCTCCGCTCAGGCGAGCTACGCCATGCTCGACGGCGTCATCCAGCATCGCCGCGACGGCGGCAAAATGGAGGAGTATCCGGTCTATTTTGGGGTTTTGATCTCCGGCCCCCGCTCCCGCTCGGAACTCCTGATCGACAACCGCGAGGGCTACCTCGTCGAGCGGATCGCCGGCTCCGGCGGCAAAGTGACGATGAAGGTCGACCAGCTGAGCGGCGAAATCAAAGACCCGGTCGCCAAACGCTTCCACCTCAAGGCCGAGGATCTCGCCACCGGTTTCCTCTTCTATCATTTCCTCCGCGAAGACGCCGCCGCGGTGGTGCGCGGCATCCCCTGCCGGGTGCTGGTGCTGGAGGCTCCGGACAAGTCCGAAGTCGCCAAAGTCTTCGTCGCCCGCGACTACTACTTCCCGCTCAAGGTCGAGTTTTATCCGGATGCGAAGCTCGCCGGCGAGCCGGAGCGGACGCTGGAGACCGCTTCGTTCAAAAAGGAGAATGAGCTCTATTACGCCGAACTCCTCAATCTCTACGGTTCCGGCTGGCGCACCCGCATCCAGTTCAGCGCCGCCAAAGTCGGCGTACCCGACCCGGACCGTCCCCAGGATATTTTCCGCAAAGCAAAATAAGTCCGCACCGGAGGGAATGGATTTTCACCGCCGAATCAACGGCCCAACAGAAAAGGAAACAGTAACGGATGAAGTGGAATCAACGTTTGGTCGTCTTGCTTGGAGTTTTGCTGCTCGGTCTTTTCGGCTCCGGGTGTGATGATACACGTAAGGATCTGGCGTTGAGCCGGGTCCGGATTCTGCAGGGCGGCGACCAGTGCGCGCTGCCGGGCGAGCGCTTTGCTTTGCCGCTCCGTCTGGAGCTGGTCGGCGCGCCGGAGCGCGGTTTGCTCGGCGGCACCGGCGAACGTCCGCCGGTGGTCGGCCGCAAAGTCCACATCGTTCCGCTCGACAATTCCGCCTTGAAAGTCGATCCCGAGATTGCTGAAACCGATGTATCCGGCAGCGTCAGCATCGCCGTCACCGCCGGGAACGAGGTCGGCGACCACTATTTGAAGGTGATTCCCGACGGCGCGCCGGAGAAAAGCGTGACCGTCCGCTTCATCACCGGAGTGAAAATCATCGGCGGCGACCAGGAACTTCATACCGGCGACACCAGCGAAGAACCGATCACCGTCAAGGTGGTCAACCGGAGCGGCGCACCCGCCGCCGGGGTGCCGGTCCATTTCAAAGCCGGCACGACCCCCGAGGGGGTTTCTCCCAAAATGGAACTGTTGCCCGCGCTGGCGGTGACCGATGTGGACGGAACCGCCTCGACCTTTGCCAAACTCGGCAAAAAATCGGGGGAATACCAGGTCAACATCGAAATCAGCGACCCCGCGAGCGGGACTTTCATGCGCGCCAAGACGGTGCGGCTGCTCGGCATCGACGTTGCCGCGGTGGTGATCGCGGTGCTCGGCGGACTGACCATTTTCGTCTTCGGCATGAAGCTGATGGGCGACGGTCTCCAGAAGATCGCCGGGGAGAATATGAAGCGGATTCTCCAGTTTTTCGCCCGCAACGGCATCGTCGCGGTGCTGGCCGGGACGCTGGTCACCGCGGTGATCCAGTCGTCGAGCGCCACCACGGTAATGGTGATCGGGTTCATCAACGCCGGGCTGATCAACCTGACCCAGGCCATCGGCATCATCTTCGGGGCCAACATCGGAACGACCGTCACGGCGCAGATCATCTCCTTCAACCTCGGGGCGCTGGCCATGCCCGCGATCGCCATCGGACTGCTGATCAGTTTCGCCAAAAAACGGATCGTCCGGGGCTGGGGCGAATCGATCTTCGGCTTCGGGCTGATTTTCTACGGCATCGGCCTCATGAGCGCGGAGCTCAAGGTGCTGGGGGTGCTGCCGAGCTTCCAGGGCTTCTTTCAACTGTTCAACTGTACTCCCGTTTCCGGCAGCCTGATGCCGTTCGGAGCGGTGATCGGCGCCATCGTCATCGGCACGGTGCTGACCATGCTGGTCCAGAGCAGTTCGGCGGCCATGGGGATCGTGCTGGCGCTGGCGGGCGGCGGACTGATCGACTTCTATACCTCGGTGCCGCTGCTGCTGGGAACCAACATCGGCACGACGGTCACGGCGTTCCTGGCTTCGCTGGCGGCCAACCGCACCGCCAAGCAGGCCGCGCTGGCGCATTTCCTGTTCAACGTCTTCGGTACGATTTTCATGGTGATCTGTTTTTATATTCCCTACGGCGAAG
>CAZRFG010000092.1:0-11505 GCA_964599205.1 uncultured Victivallaceae bacterium | reverse complement strand
CGGCCGGATCGAGTTGGTCGATCACGGCGGGATTGAGGTTGCGGCGCACCTGAACTTGCGCGTCGTCGCCGAGCTGTTTTTTCCATGCCGCCGGGTCGGCGGCGAAGTCGCAGAGGAGGATGTTGGCCCCGGTTTCCTTGAGGAGCGGGGCGATCGCGGTAGTGTCGCCGCCGATGACCAGTTCGCGCTCCGCTTGGCCGCGCGAGGCGAGATCCTGCATCAGTTCGCGGTGAAGCGGCAGGATTTTGTCATGATAGAGTTCGGGGCTGCAGAGCGGCGGGGCGGCCATGCTGTCGAAGACGATCGCATCGAATCCGTGTTGATTGATGATTTCGCACCAACGGCTCGTGACCCGGAACATCTGGGTGAGAACCGCGTCGCCGGCCCCCTCGTCGAGGATCAGGTCCATCAGCAGTTGTTCGCTGCCGAGGAATTTGGCCGCCAGCGTCACCGGGCCGGTGGCGGCGATGCGTATTTGGGGCCCGCAGTTTTTGAGCTGCCCGGCGACGTCCAGCATCATTTTGAACCGTCCGGCGCTGAAGATCCGGTCGAGCAGCGGAATCGCGGCGGGCATCCGGCTGATTTCCGGGCACAGATTGCCGCAGTCTTCGACCACGCCGCCCATCGATTCAAGCTCCAGATTGTAGATGTCCAGTCCGACGGTCAGGTAATCGGGGCGGTAAATCTGGTTTTCCGCCTCAAGTACCTGCCGGAGCAGGACCGGGTGACGCGAGACAGGGTAGGGCGGCAGCAGCAGCAACGCGGCTTTGTGCTCGTAGACGGCCGGAGCGAACGGAATTTTTTGCATGGTCAGCCCTTTTTATATGTTTGGTTTCACCGGAATGGCCAGTCTGACTTCGGGATCGGAGCCGAAATTGAATGCCGGGGCGAGGTCGGGCGCGAACTTGAGCCGGTCGCGTCGGGGACAATAACTGTCGCGGGCGTGAAAGGCGGCGGCGAAATCCGCCCCGCGAAAATAGAGCATGGCGACCGGCGCGAGCTCGATTGCCCGGTACCCCGGCGGCGGTTCGAGCGGGGTGTCGAGCGGGAGCTCAATCCCGGCGGCGCAGGAAGTGAAGCCGGCGGGCGTAAGTTCCGGCGGCAGGGTCAAAATCGCGGCGGTGTCGAGTTTTTCCGGCAGGGCATTGAGTTCGGCTTCCCAGTCGCAGCCGAATTCCTGGCAGTAACTGAAGTATTCGGTCGCCCGCCGGGCCGGGCGGAAAAAGAGTTTGCGCCGGGGGCGCTCAACCAGGGTAAGGCGGCAATTTTGGTGCGGTTCAAGTCCGGTCATGATTTCCTCCGCAAAAAATATAGAGTGCGGGTAACGAAAATACAACTTGAAACTTGATTTTTTTCGACTGCGCGTTACATTTTGCCGATTGGCAATACAGGAAAGAGGATGATGGAAACTGAAATTACGGTGTGGGAGAGTCCGCGGCCCGGCATGGTGCGGTATGAAAATCGCGATCTCGCGATTCCGGAGGGCTGGATCCGGGTTCCCAGCGGCGATCCCGGACTGACCCGGCGGCTCAAAGCGGCGGGGCAATACTGGCAACTGGTTCACCGGCGCAAAAACCGGATCGAATCGCTCGGTTTATTCGCCCCAGAAGCGGCGGTCGGGGAAATCCGCGCCGCGCTGGAGGCCGAACGGGCCGATCCGGCTTATCAGCGCAAACTGGCTTCGGCCCGACGGTCGCGCGAGCAAAAGGAGTCGGTGTATCAGGGGGAATTCGAGGCTGCGGTGCTCGCTTTCCTGGCTTTTCACCCCCGTTACGACGGCATGGCCCGGAATTTCGCCGGGGCGGTGACGCGCCACGCCGTTCCGGTCGGCAGCGGCACGGTGGCGCGGACCGAACGCATTCCGCTGGCCGAACGCGCCGAAGCAGCGGTGATCGCCTGGCTGCGGCACCAGACCACGCTTTACGATCGAATGTCGATCGCCCGGATCAAGGGCGAGCGCCGCGAAGTCCGCCGCAAACTGGCAAGCCAGTCCCGGATGCTGCTCGACCGCTACCGCCGCGGCGAGGAACCGGCGGCCGGCTGCCCCCTGATGGCGGCGCTGACGGCGGCAAAGCGGGAAGATGTCTCTTGAATTATCTCCGATTCAAGGATATATTGAAAAAAGAGCGATGAGGTTTCGCAAGATGGATATTCGTGAAAAGAAAATCAGGCTTTGGCTGGCAAATCCACCGGAAATGAAGTTTCCGGTGCCGTTGAATCTGCCCAAATTCTCGAAGAAATCTTTTCGCAACTATGATGAAATGAATGCCTGGAAACGCGAATACCTTGCGGAAATCGCCCGACAGGGAGGGATTCGGTGGAAAGACTCCTGAAAAAACTCAATGAGGCCGGAGTCCGTTATCTGGTGATTGGCGGGCAGGCCATGTTACAGGAAGGTATGCCTCGCTTTACCCTTGATTGGGATATTTTTGTGCCGCCGTCCGATGCGGAAAACTTCGTCAGGATCAACACCGCTCTTGCTGATGATCTGGATATGGAGTTGGAGCCTCTTGATCATCGGACCGGCGAAGGTTTTGTCCAAACGTTCCAAACCGGGTACGGGATTCTTCAGTTCCATCAAGCTCCACCCGGATTGGCAAAGTTTGACGAAGTGGAAAAACGCGCTGTGTTGCGCGACTATTGCGGTGTTCCAGTCAAGTATCTTTGTCTCAAGGACCTGCTTGCGTCGAAGTTGGCGGTTGCCCGAGATAAGGATTCGGATGATCTTCTTTTTCTCAAAATCAAATTCGAAGCGGCATCCGGCAAAAAATGAGCCGGAAGGCAAGGCGGAGGAATCATGCACATCGACCGTTTGACGATTACCCGGATGGAGGCGATTGCGCCAATTCACCGGGGGTTCGGGGAGCACGACAAATTTGAATGCTTTCCGGTGGTCACCAAAGCCGATGATCACCGCTGCAGCGTGTGCTTCTACCGGCTGCCGCCCAACAAGGCGAACTTCCCCTATCACTACCACGAAATCAATGAAGAGGTATTCTATATCGTCAGCGGAAGCGGCGTGGTTTTGACCGAGGAGGGAACCCGGACGATCGCGGCGGGCGATCTCATTTTCTGCCCGCCGACGCCCGCGGGGGCGCACAAGATCGCCAATACCTCCCTTTCCGAACCGCTGGTCTACCTCGAATTCGACAGCGTGAGCTATCCCGATGTGGTGCATTACCCCAAAAGTGGCGCCTTCGGCATCGTCCGGCGCGACTCCGCCGGCAACGAGTTTCACCGCAACGAACCGAAACTCGACTACGCCCGCGACGTCGAACTCGACGGCAGGGATTGGTGACCTATCGCCAGATCAAATAAATCAGCAGCAGCACGGCGATGACGTAGGTGACCAGACTGAGCTCCTTGCCTTTGCGGCAGAGGATTTTCAGCAGCGGGTAGAAGACCAGCGCCAGCACGATGCCGTCGGCGATGCTGTAGAAGAACACGATTCCGACGATGACCAGAAAGCTCGGCAACGCTTCGCTCAGGTCCTCCCAGTCGATCTCTTTGACGCAGGACATCATCATCACCCCCACCAGCACCAGGGCCGGAGCGGTGATCGGGGGGTAGGAGGCGATCATCGCGATCACCGGCTGGAAAAAGAGCGAGAGGAGAAAGCAGATTCCCACCACCACCGCCACCAGTCCGGTCCGGCCGCCGCTCTCGACCCCGGTCGAACTCTCGACGTAGCTGGTCACCGTGCTGTGGCCGAAAACCGCTCCGGTCATGGTCGCCGCCGAGTCGCTGTAAAAGGCCTGCTTGAGGCGCGGAATCTCGCCCTTTTCGTCGATCATTCCGGCCCGGGTGGCGATGCCGAGCAAAGTGCCGATGGTGTCGAAAACCGCGATCACCGTGAAGAGAAAAATCAACGGCAGGAGTTTTATCAGGTGACGGAATACGGCCGGCACGTCGAGCTTGCCGAGGATCGGCATCGGGTTCTCCGGCACCGCGGTGACGCCGCCGAATTTGATTTGTCCGAAACCGAGCGCAACGACCGCGGCGGCGGCGATGCCCCACAGGATCGCGCCCGGGACTTTGCGATGGGCCAGCGTCGTTGCGACCAGGAGTCCGATGCCGAAAACGGTGACGTTGGGCGAGGCGAATTTCTCGGTCAGCGCGAAGTGCCCGCCGTGGATTTCCACCAGTCCGGCGTTGCTGAGCCCGATCAGGGTGATGAAGAGGCCGATCCCGGCGGCGATGCCGAGCTTGAGGTTGGCGCTGATCGCCGACATGATCAGCTGCCGGAGATTGGCGACGGTGATGATCCAGAACACCACCCCGGAGAGAAACACCACGCCGAGCGCGGTCTGCCAGATCCGGTCGTCTCCGGCCGGCAAGCCGAGGATGGCGGCGGTCGCCGGCAGCAAGGTCAGGACAAAAAGAAAGTTCGCCCCCATTCCCGGCGCCAGCCCGACCGGGTAATTGGCCCAGATTCCCATCAGCAGACAGCCGAGGGCGGAGCACAGACACGTGGTGGTGATCAGCGCCCCGAGCGGCATCCCGGTCGCGGCCCCGGTGAGCTGGCCGGAAAGGATGGCGGGCTGGAGAAAGATGATGTAGCACATCGCCGCAAAGGTGGTGATCCCGGCGGCGACTTCGGTTCTGACGGTGCTCTTTTGCTCCGGAATTTTGAAAAAACGGTTGAGAAACTGCTGCATCGGCGTGAAATCCTTTGGGTTTGATCTGCTCATACTATAGCGCCACTATGTACTGGCGGCAACCGTGTTGTGAAGAATTTTGCTGGACAAAAAGCGCGTATTTTATGCCTTGTCGCTATTGACATTTGAGAGAAAACTTTGTATAATATATCAAACGCCGGTCCATCCATCCGAAACGAGGTTCATGATGAAACGTTCTTTGTTCACGCTGATCGAGCTTCTGGTCGTCATCGCCATCATCGCCATTCTCGCCTCGATGCTGTTGCCGGCGCTGAACAAGGCGCGCGGGATCGCCAAAATGGGAGCCTGTACCAACAACCTCAAGCAGATCGGCGCCTCCTCGGCGATGTATTCGAGTGACAGTGAAGAGTGGGTGCTGCCGAGCCGCCGTCCGGGAACCGCAGTCTATTATTTCCGGATCCTCGGCGGCAAGGACGCTTCGGACAAAGACCTCGGCGGGGCCTGGCTCGCCTATCCGGGCGCCGGGATCAACCAGGGAAGCTGGATCTGTCCCGGCGAACCCCGTGTGGTGGCCAAATCGGGGTTCACCACCGCCGAAGGAGAGAAGAACTTTCAGTACACCCATTACGCTCCCAATCCCTTTTTCCACACCGGCTTCTGGGGCTGGTCGGGCGGGGGGACGCTGTCCAAAATGAAGAAGATCTCCTCCTGCTTCGCGCCGAGTTCGGTGATCTCCTTCGCCGACACCCAGCGTCCGAGCGGCGGCCTCGTCTTCAACTCTTATCAGCGGATGTCCTACCGTCACACCGCGGGCGACGTCCGGACCATCGCCGAAGCCACTTCCGGAGCTTATCCCGGCGACCAGAGCCGGACTAACATCGTCTACTTCGACGGGCATGTCGGCAACTCGACCTTCACCGGGCTCCGGGTCACGCCCCGGCTGCGGCAGAAGACCGCCGACTACATGCTTACCAACGACAGCGGCGCCGACCGCGACGACGAATCGACCGTCTGCCTCGGCAACGGCTTCAACGTGACCAGCGGCGTCAAAGTGCCGTAACGGAGCCGCGCCGCCGCAGAAGGGTCACGCCTCCGGGGAGGTCTGATTCCGGAACCGCCGGATCGCCTCTCCCGGCGAAATCTGGTATTCCTTTTTGAAGAAAAGACAGAAATGGGAAGGGTGTTTGAAGCCGGTCCGGTACGAGATTTCCTTGACCGAGAGGCGGCTTCCGGCAATGAGTTCCATGACCTGGGCCTGGCGCCGCCGGGTGCGGTAGGCGAGCGGGCTGGTGCGGTAGCGCGCTTTGAATTGTTCGCGCAGGTGGTCCGCGTTGTACCCGCAGGCCCGGCTCAGTTGCGCGATCGGCTTGGCAAAGGTGTCGTCGTCGTCGATCAGGCGCTTCAACTGTTCCGCCGGCGAACTTCCCGGGCTGCCGGCGTTGCGGTCGATCATGAAGCGGAGAATATTCATCACCCCCAGCCGGACCCGGAGCGAATTCTCCGGCGTCGGATTCAAATACGCTTCACGCATGCGTTCAAACTCAGTCTGCCAGCCCGCCGCGAGTTCGCGCGAGAGCGGCACGTGAAAGGGCAGCATCGCACTCTCCGCCCCGCTGCCGAACATCAGGCCACGAGTGTCGCCGGTGTACGCGAATGGCATGTTTTTAAGCATAATCACCCAGTTCTCGCGGCGGTCGTTCATTCGGAAGTCGATTTGCATTCCCGGGAGATAAATCGCGAAAACCGGCGTCGAACCGGAATTCCCCTCCCAAACGGGTTTGCCGTCCGGCAGCCGGTTTTTGATCGATTCGCAGCCGCTGACCAGAAAGGTGATCCACGGGCATTGAACGGTTTGAACCAAGCTTTCCGGGCGGCGGTAGACCGAGATGTGGGTGACGGCGAAGTCGAACATGATGGATACCCCTGTTTTTTATAATCTATCCCGGTTTTGGGTTATTGTCAAAGTGAAAAAAATCATGTATGGTAAAGTAAATTTATAATATTGAGCCAATTTCAAAAGTCCTTTCGGTCGCCCGAAAGGTTGGTTTTCCCGCCTGACCGGGAGCGATTTCGGGACATACCGCTTGGGGGTATGCCCCTCAATCTACCCGATCATGCGGAAAAACCTCCGCTTCCGGGTCGTTCCGAAATTACTTTTGCAATCGGCTCTATCGATCACCTGGAGGTATGACGATGGCGGAACCATTGAAGATCGGCGTTTTCGGCGGACGGCGTGGCGAACACCTGGCCCAGGGGGCCAAGGCGAATGGCTTGAAGGTTGCGGCAATTTGCGACGCCAATATGGATTTGCTGCGGGTCGCGACCGGAAAGATCGGCGGCGGCTGCCGGACTTACACGTCGTTTGAAGAGATGCTGGCGTCCGATATCGACGCGGTGGTGCTGGCCAATTACGCCACCGAGCACGTGCCGGCGGCCAAACTGGCGCTGGCGGCTGGGAAACATGTGTTGAGCGAGTGCATGGCCTGTTTCACCATGGCCGAGGCGGTCGAACTCGCCGAAGCGGTCGAGGCTTCGGGCAAAATTTACATGATCAGCGAAAATTATCCCTTTTCGCCCCAGAATCTCGAGCTCAAGCGCCGTTTCGGAAGCGGTGAATTCGGCAAATTCGTCTACGGCGAAGCCGAGTACATCCATCCGATCGCGGCGGCGGAAGTCGCGTCGCTCTGCGGCAGTCCCGGTCACTGGCGGACCTGGCTCGCGGCAAGTTACTACTGCACCCACTCGATGGGGCCGGTGATGGAGATCACCGGAACCCGCCCCGTGGCGGTGAGCGGCATGGTCGTCCCCTATGACTTCGACGACCCCGAGCAGACCGGCTCGGTTTTGGTCAACGACACCGCCGCCATTCTGATGTGCCAAATGGACAACGGCGCGGTGGTCAAGATCATGCCGTGGGCCAAGCTCCGCGACCACGGCCAGCGGGTGCGCATCTGCGGCAACCGGGGGACGCTCGAATACAATCAGGGCGACGACCGCGTCCGGATTCACCGCGAACGTTTCGATTTTCCGGAAAACGCGGTGCGCGACGAGTGGGTGCGGGCCGAATTCCCGCCGGAATTCCGTGAAGCGCTCAACTTCGGCCACGGCGGCGGCGACTACTTCACCAGCCACTATTTCGCCAAGGCGATCCGCACCGGGGTAATCGAGCCCCGGCTCGATGTCTACAGCGCGCTGGCGATGACGGTGATCGGGATTCAGGGTTATCGCTCGGCGCTCGATTCGTCGCGGCGGTACGAAATTCCCGATTTCCGGCTGCAAGAGGTTCGCGATCGCTACCGCACCGATCACTGGAACAACGACCCCGCGCGTCAGAGCGGCGAACCGGTCCCGGCCAGCGTGCTCGGCAAAATCGAGCCGTCCGCCGCCGCCCTGGCCGACTTCCGGCGTCACCGCGCCGAATTTGAGCAAAAACTGCGGGATCAGCGCTGAAGCAAGCTTGCAAAAAAGTCTCCTTGGAAGTATTTTATAGAACGCTTTTACCGGCTCAATACGAGGAGATTTGGGGAATGAAAAAACGGGTTCTGGTCACCGGCGGCGCCGGGTACATCGGCAGTGCTTGCACCGAATATTTGCTCGACCGCGGTTATGAAGTGACCGTTTTCGACGACCTCATCACCGGCCACCGCTCGGCGGTCGATCCGCGCGCGGAGTTCATCCGCGGCAACCTCGCCGACCGCGAGCTGATCATCGACGTCGCCAAAAAAGGGAACTTCTCCGGCATCATGCACTTCGCCGCCTTTTCGCTGGTCGGCGAATCGATGACCGATCCCTCGAAGTACTTCCGCAACAACCTCGCCAACGGGATCAACCTCGCCGACGCGGCGGTGGCGGGGAATGTCAAGAATTTCGTTTTCTCCAGCACCGCCGCCACTTTCGGCCAGCCGGAGCATTGTCCGATCCGTGAATTCGACCGCCAGATTCCGATCAACCCCTACGGCGAGTCGAAGCTCTGCTTTGAAAAAGTGCTCAAGTGGTATTACCAGATTTTCGGCGTCAAATACGCCGCGCTGCGCTACTTCAACGCCGCCGGGGCGACCGGCAAGTACGGCGAAGACCACCGGCCGGAGAGCCATTTGATCCCGATCATCCTCCAGGTCGCCCGCGGCAAGCGCGAGAAGATCATGATCTACGGCGATGATTACGAAACAATCGACGGCACTTGCGTCCGTGACTACATCCATATCCTCGACCTCGCCCAGGCGCATGAGCTCGCTTTGTCCGCGCCCGAGCCGGGCCATTACAACCTCGGCACCGGCAACGGTTTAAGCGTCAATGAAATCATCGACGCCGCCCGCCGCGTCACCGGGCGCGAAATCAAGGTCGAAGTCGCTCCCCGCCGTGCCGGCGATCCGGCGACGCTGGTCGCCTGTTCCGACCGCGCCCGGCAGCTGCTCGGCTGGAAGCCGCAGTTTGAATCGGCCGATCTCATCATCGAATCCGCCTGGAAGTGGCAGCTTGCCCATCCCGAAGGATATCTCGACTGATGGCCATATCGCACTGGCACGAGCTCGGGCCCTTCACTGTTTTTGACGTCGAAACCACCGGGATGAGCGCGGTCGCCGACCGGATCATCGAACTTGCCGCGATCCGGGTCGAGCCGGACGGCAGCCGGAGCACGTTTCAAACCTTGATTCACCCCGGCTGTCCGATTCCCGGGCAGATTTCGCGCCTGACCCGGATCGACGACGCGATGGTCGCCGAAGCGCCTCGCTTCGCCCGGATCGGCCGGGATTTCCTGACTTTCGCCGAGGGCACCACGCTGGTCGCCCATAACGCCGGATTCGACCTCGCCTTTCTCCAGGAGAGCCTCAACCGCTGCGGTTTGCCGCTCTGGCAGGGGAAAACCATGGACACCATCCGGCTCTTGCGCCGGACCCACGCCGGGCTGGCTTCGTACAGTCTGCAGAATCTCCGGATCGCCTTCAAGCTCGAGGATGCGCCGGGGATGCAAGCCCACCGCGCCGGGGCGGATGTGGAGTGGACGCTGCAGCTGCTTGCAATCGCGCTTTCGGCGCTCCTCGAGCGGCAACCTTGACTTTTTGCCGGTCGGGGTGTATCTTATTACCTTACAGAAGGTATTTGAGCCGATGAAAAAGTTGAAATTCGAACCCAGTCCCGAGGTTTGCAGCGCGGCGATCGAAATCGAGCTTGCCAAGAACGGCACGATCGCCAAAGTCCAGTTCCTCGGCGGTTGCCCCGGCAACCTCGAGGGGGTGTCGCGCCTGGCGGTCGGGTTGACCCCGGAAAAAGCGATTGAGCTGCTCCGCGGCATCCGTTGCGGGGCCAAATCGACCAGCTGCCCCGACCAGCTGGCGATCGCACTTGAAAAAATGATCCAGAAATAGAAGGGTGTCAAGATGATCGAAAAGTATGTCCGTTTCAAAGATGCCGAAGGCAAAGTCTGTTTCGGCCGGGTCGCCGGCGATGACGTCGAGTTGCTCGACGGCTGTATTTATCAAAAATCGCTGAAGCCGAACGGCAAAAAAATCAAGCTTGCCGCGATCACCGAATATCTGACCCCGGTGGAAATTCCCAACGTACTGGCGATCGGCGCCAATTATGTCGACCATTGCAAGGAATGCGATCGCAATCCGCCGACCAATCCTTTGGTCTTCATCAAAACCACCAACGCGCTGACCGCCCACAACCACCCGGTGCGGCTGCCGAAGCTCTATCCCGACGCGGTCGACTACGAGGCGGAGCTGGCGATTATCATCGGCAAAAAGGCGTCCTATGTGAGTGAAGAAGACGCGATGGATTACGTCCTCGGCTTCACTTGCGCCAACGATATTTCCGCCCGCGACGTCCAGCTCAAGATCGACCTCCAGTGGGCGCGCGGCAAGTCGTTCGACACCTTCGCCCCGATCGGCCCCTTCCTGGTCACCGGGATCACCGAGCCGGAGAAGCTGCGGGTCCAGCTCAAACTCAACGGCGAACTGATGCAGGATCAGCCGGTCTCGGATATGATTTTCAGCATCCGCCGGATCATTTCGCACTTGTCCAACGGCATCACCCTCTATCCCGGCACGGTGATCCTGACCGGCACCCCGTCCGGGGTCGGCATGGCCCGCAACCGCTATTTGCGCAAAGGGGATGTCGCCGAAGTCGTCATCGACGGGGTGGGAACGCTCCGCAACGTGATCGAATAAATTCGTCCGTTATTGCTGCTGCCGCCGTGGCGACGCCAGTCGCCGCGGCGGATTTTTTTTGATCTCGACGCCGAGGTCGAAGAGGGCGCGAAGCAAAATCAAGGTCAGCAGCCCGGCCAGCACCCACGCTCCGGCGGCGAAGTAGAGCACCGCGAAGGCGGCGACCAGATACGCGGCCTGGCGGTCTTGTCGGATTCGCCAGCAGTAGTAGAGCAGCAGCGCCGCTCCGATACGGGAAGCGTAAAAACAGAATTCGAGCCACGCCGCTCCGCCCGAAGTCCGGCCGAGGCCGAATGGCGTCAGGTCGGGGATTTCGATCTGGTACGGCACCGTGAAGAGCAAAGTCAGGGCGAAAAATCCGATCAAACCCGCCCGCACCCGCCGGTCGGCTTCGCGCCAGCACTCCAGCCCGGCAAAGGCGGCGAAGAGCGGGAGGTAGCTGGACAAAATGAAGCGCTGACCGTCGCAGAAGGTATGGCTGTAGCCGAAGAAGAAGAGGATCACCGGGACCGCCCAGAGCGAGAGCATGATGCGCAGTTTCCGGTCTTTCTGCAGCAGCAGCCCGGCGATGCCCATCGCCCAGATTGCGAAGTTGCTGCCGGCGAGAAACTTGAGGTTGCTGCTCTTGAGCACGGTCGCCCACTGGAAGCCGTCGGCAGGGCGTTCGCCGGGGGCGTTGCCGGCGTAGTGGAGCACGTAGGGAAAGGTGAAGGGTG
>CAZRFG010000091.1:0-11533 GCA_964599205.1 uncultured Victivallaceae bacterium | reverse complement strand
CCGGTGCTGCCGCTGGCGCTGGCCCGGATGCTGGTGAAATATCTTGACGGAGAGCGGAACTGAACTCAAGAAAGCCGGGGAGATGACAAAATGAAAACGCTTCGCATGTTATCCGGACTGGGGAGCAGTGTGCTGAGGATCGCGAGCGCGCTGCTGGTGGTGCTCGGCGCGCCGCTGTTGCTCTATTGGCTGTGGAATCCGGCCGGAAATGCTCCGGCGGAAGCTTTGGAATTCCGGGAGAACGGCATCTGGATCGGCCACGGCTGGCTTGGCGGCAACGACTGGTTCACCCGTTACCGGGTCGATCCCAATTACTTCCGCAATCCGGAACGGATCGAAGCGCTGCTGGAACAACTTGAAGAGAACCGCATCCGTTTCGTCTACGCCCATTTGTGTCCGTCCGAATTGCGCGGCGGAGTGGCTCCCTATGATCCGGCGCAGGTCGAGCGTTTTCTCGATGCCGCCGGGCGGCACGGGATCGCGGTGCTGCCGTGGATCGGCGGGGTGCTCGGCGAATCGGCCCGGCCGTCCGATCCGGTCTGGCGCAGGAATTTCATCGCCTCGGTCGGCGAAATGCTGGCGCAGCATCCGCGCCTGGCCGGAGTCGAGCTCAATATCGAGCCCCTGCCGTCGGGCGACCGCGATTTCCTGACGCTGCTCGAAGAACTCCGTCCGGTGCTGGGGAATCGCATCCTCGGCATCGCCGCCTATCCGCCGCCGACCCGCTGGCATCCCTTTGCCGATCTCCACTGGGATCGCTTTTATCTCGCCGAAGTGGCCAAACGCAGCGATCAGCTCGCGGTGATGATGTACGACACCGGGATCCGGTTTGACAAGTTCTATATTTATCTTTTGCGGCAGTGGGGCGAGGAGCTGGAGCGGGCGACCGCCGGCACCGGCTGCCGGGTGCTCTACGGATTGCCCGCCTACGACGACAACCAGTCGGGCTATCATGATCCCAAAGTGGAGAACCTCGACAACGCGCTCACCGGCGTGCTCGCCGCGCCGCGCGCGGCCAACGTGACCGGATGCGCAATCTACTGCGAGTGGGAAATGACCCCGGACGAATGGCAGCTCTGGCGGCGGCATCTTACCGGACGGTAACTCGAGGCCGCTTATGCCGCGGGTGGCTTCCGCGTCCGGAAACACCGTTGGCCAAGCCGGAACAACCAGGCGGCCAGCAACGCGGTCAGGAGTTGAGCGGTAAACCAGGCAAAGACGACGATTGCTTCGCCGGGAATGTGGCCAAACCAAGCCATCGGCAACCCGATCAGCTTAACCAACCCGAGGCAGATCAGCGCACCGGGGAGGGCGATCAGATTGATGATCAACTCGACGTTCGAGCCGGTGCCGCGTCCGCTGTGAAGCCATGAGCCGAACGGGATGTAAATACTCAGCAAATAGTACCCGATGCCGAAGAGCAGAAAAAACAGGAAAACCAACCTGGGCGGCGACATTCCTTTGACGGTGAACCAAGATTTTCTCATGCTTCACGGCCTCCCGGTTTTTCCGTTTTTCTCAGCGGAACCAGACCGGTGAGCCCCACGCCCACTGGTCGTTTTTCTGCCGTACCCGCAAATAGTAGTAAGCCGGGGCGGAATCGCGGTCGGTGAAGTCGAAGCTCCAGTCGTACTCGTGCTTGAGCGGCGCGCGGTTGAAGCGGTAGGCCGGGGAGTCGATCAATCCGAGATGGCCGGTGTAGACGCCCTCAAGCAGACGGGTGAGGGGGATGGTTTCCCGGACGTGGTTGAGTTTGGCCCGGATCGCGGCGTCGTGCGGCATTTTGACGTGCAGACAGAAATTCTGGGTGGTCGGGGTCGAATTGGTCGGGTTGCCGTAGCTTTCCGCCTCAATCCGGACTTTGCGGTCGCCCTCTTGTTCCCAGTGGCAGGTGTGGTAGCCGTGCTCGGCCCCGTACTTTTTTTCCACCGGCGAGACCACTTCGAGGCCGCGGAAGCGGGGTTCGATCCGGGTGATTTCGCCTGCCGTGAGCTCCAGCTCTACCTCCCAGTGCGACGATTTGTGTTTTTCGCCCCAGCCGAGTTCGAGGGTGATCATCGTCTCGACCATGCCGGCCGGTTCCATCGGGACCTGGTCGAGTTCGGAGAAACGCCGGAAAAGTTTGCCGTTTTTGATGATGTCGACGCAGTCGATCGCCCCGCCCGCTTCGACCCGGCAGCTGAAATGGCGCTCCGCTTGCGTCGCCGGCAGCACCGAGCCGAGGGGGTGGCCGTTGACGAAGAAATGGGGCACGATGCGGTCGCCGGTGACCGCCCAGGTCCGCCGCGCGTGCAAGGCTTCCCATATTTTGTCCCGGGTCAGCGCGTCCGCGAAAACACCGGTCGCGCCGTGGCCGTAGCTCCCCGGGAACCCGCTGTGGTGGTCGGTGTCGCCGAGAAAGCCGAAAATGTGACCGTGGTTCAACCCGTACTGAACGGTGTTCTCCCAGTCCGAGGGCCCCATCGAGTGAAGGAAGGGGCGGGTGTTTTCGTTGCCCTCGGAACAGCCGTGCATCGAGATCACCTCGACCACCGGTTCGATTTTGGAATCATGAGTCGCCCAATTGATGCCGCGCGCGCCGAGTTCGTAACCGATGTGGTGGGGGAAGGAGAGCGCGTCCGGCGGCAGTTTGCGATAGAGATCGGGGATCGACTCGGCGTAGATGATTTCGCCCTTGAAGTCTTTGTAAATGATGGTCCGGTCGCCGTCGGCGCAGGAGTGGATCTCAAAGCCGGGGAAGATCACGAACTTGCCTTCCTGATTGTTGCGGATCAAGGTCGCCATCATCTCCGGCCAGAGTTCCTTGATTCGGGCGAAGCCTTTGCGATGGAAGTCGATGATGTAGCCGATGCGGTCGTCCGGTTCCGGCATGTCCGGCCAGTGGGCGTGGCCGGTCACCGAGACGAAGTCGAGCTGTTCGCGGGCGTTGGCGAGCGCATCCTCCAGCGGCCCGTGGCCGTAGGAAATGCCGCAGTGATTATGCAAATCTCCGAAATAGGCGTTCATCGATCATCTCCCGGTTTTTGACACAATATACGATTTCTCCGCCCTTTTGTCAAATCCGCATCGATGTAGTTTTGGAATTTCCCGCGGCAAAATGAAAAAATAAGATTTTTTTACATTGCCTCTTGACAAAAACAAGCGTTTGTTATATAATTAATATCGAAACAAACGCTTGTTTTTCTGATTTCACCGGTAAACTCAAGGAGTGCAAGGGAAATGAAAGAGAGTTCGTTGAAACGTTTCACGCTGATTGAACTGTTGGTGGTGATCGCGATCATCGCGATCCTGGCGGCGATGCTGCTGCCGGCGTTGGGCAAGGCGCGCGAAAAGGGGCGGCAGATCAGCTGCTCGAACTGTCTCCGGCAGATCGGCGTCTACTCGCAATTTTACGTCGATGACAACCGCGGCATGTTCGCCGGTTTCCGGCGGCCGACTTCCGACCTCGCCGACGTCAATCAGTATTGGGTGATGCGGATCAACGACTACGCGCAGGGCAAGACCAACGACAACTATAGGCTCAATTGCCCCTCGGTACCGCGCGCCGGGAGCGCCCCGGTGCGGTTGATCACCTACGCCGTCAACACCAATTTCAACTACGGCTACCCCTCCAACAAAGTTAAAAACCTATCGCGCAAAGCCTACGCGGTTGATTCCCCCTATCTCAACAGCGTCTACGGCTACGAGCTCAAACCGGCCCGCGGCTTCGCCGCCCCGACCAGCGAAAACACCACGCTCGAGCAGACCAAGATCATCCTCCGCCACGGCGGCTGGCAGATCGCCAACGTGCTCTTCGCCGACGGCCACGTCGAGGGGCGGCAGCGCAACAGCTTTCCGCTCAACCGGAGCGGCTTCGACGAACCCTACCGGACCTTTTGGGTTCCCGACGAAAGCACCAAAAGCGCACTGGATATTTGATCAATCGCAAGTACATTACAGGGTACCTCTATAAACTGGAAAACTTGGCGCAAAAAAGAGCCTTGCGTTCGCATTCGCGACCTTGTGCGCATCTGGTTACCTCTGGTAGCCAGATGCGCACAAAATCGCAACTCCGAGCCGCAATTCACTGTTTTTACACGCAAGCCAGTTTTTAGAGGCACCCTACAGCAAAGGAACGGAACCGCAAGCATGAAGTTGTCAAATTACATTGCCGTCGCCGCCGTTGTGAGCGTTTTTTCCGCCGCCGCCGCGGAGCATCAGGCCGAGGTGGTGGTCTACGGCGGCACCTCGGGCGGGGTGATCGCCGCCGCCGCCGCCGCGTCACAGGGCAAAAGCGTGATCCTGATCGAGCCCGGAACCCATCTCGGCGGCATGACTTCGGGCGGCCTCGGCCAGGTTGACGCCGGGCGCGAGGAGACCATCGGCGGCCTGACCCGCCAATACTTCGAGCGGGTCGCCGCGTCCTATCAGCCGAAGGGACCGCTTTTCCGGGTCACCCCCAGGGCCGCCGAAGCGATGTTCGACCGGATCGCCGCCGAAGCCAACGTCAAAGTGCTCAAAAACGCCCGGCTGCGGGAAAAAGACGCCGTGACCAAAAAAGGCCTTCGAATCGAGCAAATCATCCTCGAAAACGGCGACACCGTCAAAGGCCGGGTCTTCATCGACAGTTCCTACGAGGGCGATTTGATGGCCCGGGCCGGGGTCACTTATACCGTTGGCCGCGAGAGCCGCGCCGCTTACGGCGAATCCGGGGCCGGGGTGCGCCAGTTCCGGACGCTCCGGAGCGCTTTTGACGATCAGGGCAAGCTTCTTCCCGAACTGGTCCGGGCCGATCCCGGCAAGCCGGGGGAGGGGGACCGCAAGGTCCAGGCCTACAATTTCCGGCTCTGCGTGACCGATAACCCCGCCAACCGGGCGCCGTTTCCGAAGCCGGACAACTACAATCCCGATTATTACCGCAACCTCCTCGACAGTTTGACCAATTCCCCGAACCAGAGTTGGAAAATGACCGACTTCGTCTCGCTCGGCGACCTGCCGCAGGGGAAATACGACCTCAACAACAAGGGCTGGTTCTCGACCGACTTCGTCAACGCCAGCTGGAGCTATCCCGACGGCTCCTATGCCGAACGCGCCAAACTCCATCAGGCCCACGTCGATTACGTCAAAGGGCTGCTCTATTTCCTCGGCAACGACCCCCGGCTTCCCGCCTCGCTCCGCGCCGACACCGCCCGCTGGGGGCTGGCCAAAGACGAATTCACCGGCAACGCCAATTTCCCGACCCAGCTCTACATCCGCGAAGGCCGCCGGATGGTGGGCGAATACGTGATGATCCAGGAGGACGCCTACGCCAACGCGACCAAGCCAGACACCGTCGGCATGGGCTCCTACATGCTCGACACCCACTGGTGCCAGAAAGTCCTCGCCCCCGACGGCAAGGTCTATCTCGAGGGGCTGATGGGCCACTTGCCGGTCCGGCCTTATGAAATCTCCTACCGGAGCATGGTGCCCAAACGAAGCGAGTGCGACAATCTCCTGGTCAGCACCGCGCTTTCGGCTTCGCATGTGATCTACTCCTCGCTCCGGATGGAGCCGGTCTACATGATCCTCGGCGAAAGCGCCGGGATCGCGGCGGCGCTGGCGGTTGCGGGCGATCTTCCGGTCGCCGGGGTCGAGGTGCCTGAACTCCAGGCCAAACTTCGCGAACGCGGCCAGATCCTCAACTACCCAGGCGGCAATATTTTCCCGCTGTTATCCGAAGTTCCCGGCCTGGTCAGGGACAATGACTCCGCCGAGTTCAAGGGCAAATGGAGCCACTCCTCGTCGACCGGCCCCTATGTCGGCGGCGCTTATTGCTACACCCCCGCCGCGACGGAGGAGACCGCGAGCGCGCTCTACCGCTTTGAAATCCCCGCCGCCGGGGAGTACGAGGTCAACATCTGCTACTCGCCGATGTCGAACCGCGCCAAGGCGGCTCCGGTCGCCATCGCGGTCAACGGCAAAACGGTCAAAGAGCTCAAGGTCAATATGTGCGAGCGTTACAGCGGCGTCTTTTTGACGCTGGACAAGCTCCCCCTCGCCAAGGGCGACAAAGTTGAAGTCCGCTTCTCCAACCGCGCCGCCGACGGTCTGGTGGTCGCCGACGCGGTGCAGTTGCGCGACCCCCAAGCACCTTCCGCCGCTCCCGCTCCGCCGCCTCCGCCGCCGGAACCGATCACCCTCGCGCCGCTGCCCACCGCGGCGATTCTCGCCGGTGATGCGCTCTCCGGCCCGGCGGTCGCCCGTGACGCCGACCGGCAGGCGGTCGCCGCGATGGCCGACGCGATCATGGCCCGGGTGCTACCGGACGGTGCGATCAACAACGTCGCCGACGCCGACAAGGTGTTGATTATCCCCTACTTCTCGAACTTCTGCGCGATCGCGCTGATTCAGGCCTGGAAAGTCACCGGAGAGGAGAAGTACCGCGCCGCCGCGGTCAAGTGGCTGCGCTGGTATGCGGACCGCGTCCAGAGCGACGGCACCGTTCACGATTACAAGGGCGGCAAATACCCCGATTATCTCGACTCCGGCGACTACGATTCGGCCGACTCCTACCCGACCACTTTCGCCTACGCGCTGTGGTATTACGGCAAACAGACCGGCGACCTCGACCTGGCGCGCGAACTTTATCCCAAGCTTCAGCAAGCGATGGGGGCGGCGCTCGAAGTCCGGCAGGACGACTTCCTGACCTGGGCCAAGCGGAGCTACCGGATCAAGTATTTTATGGACAACCTTGAAGTCTGGTACGGGGTGATCGCCTGCGCCAAGCTGGAGCGCGAACTCGGCGGCGACAAGTTCGCCCATTACGCCGAGTGGGCCGAAAAGGTTCAGGGGGCGCTCGCTTCCTACTGGAAACCGGAGGCGAATTTCTTCGCCTTCGCCCCCGGCCACCTCGACACCAAACGGCTCTATCCGGGGGCGCTGGCCAATGCCTTCGCGATTCTCTTCTACGCGCCTTCGCAGCCGGGCGCCGGGGCGCTCTTCCGGCGGATCGACGAACTCATTCTCGCCAAGGACGACAAGGTGCTCGCATCCACCCTCCCGACCCGCTGCTGGCTGCTGCTGGCGGCGCAGAAGGCGGGGAACAAGGAGTGGGAAAAGAAGCTTTTCGACAGCATCAACGGCAAAATCCGGCCGGAAAAAGAGCGGACGCACGCCTTTGCGCTGATGATCCTCTACTACACCGGCGGTTTCAACGGTCAATACGGAGTGTTTTAAATGGTACGCTTGAAAGACATCGCCGATGAGCTCGGGCTCTCGGTGCCGGTGGTTTCGCGGGTGCTCAACCCCAAGCCGGACAAACACGCGGTAATCGCCGAAGCCACCCGCAAAACGGTGCTCGAAACCGCCGAAAAAATGGGCTACCGCCGCAACCGCGCCGCCGAATTCCTGGCCCGCGGCGGCAAGTCGGCGGCGATCGGGGTGTTCCTGCCCGACGTCGGCAACAGCCTGACCGCCGAACTGATGATCGGGATCAGCGAAGGCTCGCAGCGGCACGGGTTCCCGGTGAGTTTCTTCTTCGGCTTCGGCGACCGCTGTTACCTCGAGTTCATGAGCCGGATCAGTTCCAACTCGGGAATGATCACCTATCCCAACCCGGTCAACCGCGCTCTGCTCAAAAGCGAAGTCGATAAATACCTCGCGGTGGGCGGCAAAGTGGTGTTCATCGCGCCCTACAACTACGACTTCGTCCACGAAGGGCTGCCGGTGATCGGGATCGACGACGATTTCGGCGGCGCGCTGGCGGCGCGGCGGCTCCTTGAGCGCGGCTGCGGCCGGCTGGTCAGCTGCCACGCCGGTTGCGAGTTTGCGGGGGGACCCCGCGGGCGCGGCTTCGCCAACGCGCTTGGCGACGCCGGAGCCGATGCCGAAACCGTCGCGGTCGAGGAGATGGCGGCGCAACTTGCCGTATACCGCCCGAAGCCGGGCGCGCCGCCGCTGGGGATTTTCGCCCACTCCGACGAAATTGCGCTGCGGCTGATGCGGCAGGCTTTCCAAAGCGGGCTCAGGGTCGGAAGCGACGTGCTGCTGATCGGCTACGACGACTTGTATCTCACCGACAAGCTGCCGGTCGCGTTGACCACCATCCGCCAGCCATTTCGCGAGCTCGGCAACCGGGTTCTCGACGCGGTGGTCGCCCAGCTCTATGACCGCAAAGTCGAATCGGCGCGGCTGAAGCCGTCACTGATCGGCCGTGAAAGCGCCTGAGTCGGCG
This sequence comes from uncultured Victivallaceae bacterium, assembly GCA_964599205.1. Lineage (GTDB taxonomy): Bacteria > Verrucomicrobiota > Lentisphaeria > Victivallales > Victivallaceae > JAVBUI01. The sequence goes on along the minus strand of CAZRFG010000091.1, from coordinate 3,342 downwards.
ATTGAAAGGAATTTTCCGTCATGAATCTCGGCTTGCTTGATGTGGCGATCGTCGCTTTGGTGCTGACCGTCGTTCTCGCCTCCGGCATTTTGACCGGCCGCCTGGTCAAAAGCGTCTCCGACTTCCTCGCCGCCAACCGCTGCGCCGGGCGCTATCTGCTCTGCGTCGCGCAAGGAATGGCCGGGCTCGGCGCAATCTCGATGGCGGCTTACTTCGAGCAGTACTACCAGGCCGGTTTCGCGGTCCAGTGGTGGGGCTTCATGACCACCCCGGTGATGCTGCTGATCAGCCTCTCCGGCTGGGTCATCTACCGCTACCGCGAAACCCGGGCGATGACCTTGGCTCAGTTCTTTGAAATGCGCTACGGCCGCCGCTTCCGGGTTTTCTCCGGCATCGTGATCTGGGTGTCCGGCGTGCTCAATTACGGCATTTTTCCGGGGGTCACCGCGCGTTTCCTGATCGCTTTCGGCGGACTGCCGGCGACGCTCGAACTCGGGCCGTTGACGATCTCGACCTATCCCCTGACGATGGCGCTGATGCTCGGGCTGGCACTGGTGCTGGCGCTCTACGGCGGCCAGATTTCGGTGATGATCTCGGACTTCGTCCAAGGGTTGCTGACCATGGTGATCATGCTCGCGATCATCGCCGTGCTGCTGCATCAATTCAGCTACAGCGAAATCGCCTCCACCTTGATCAACGCCCCGCCGGGGGCGTCGCCGGTCAATCCCTTCGACCAGGCGACCGACAAGATCAAAGATTTCAACGTCTTCTTCTTCATCATGATGGTGCTGATCAACATCTACACCTACCGCGCCTGGCAGGGCGGTCAGGGCTACAGCTGTTCGGCCAAAAGCGCCCACGAGGCGCGGATGGCCGGGATCATCGGCGAATGGCGCGGCCAGGTGATCACCCTGAGCTTCCTGATGATTCCGATCTGCGCCTGGGTGCTGATGCACAACAGCGGCTTCGCCGCCGACGCGGCGGCGGTCCGGAGCTCGCTTGAACGCTTCGGCGACCCCCAGACCGCCAATCAGATGCTGGTTCCGACGGCGCTCGCGCGGATGCTGCCGGCCGGGCTGATGGGGCTCTTTTTTTCGGTGATCATCATGATGGCGGTGTCCACCGACGACACCTATTTGCACTCGTGGGGAAGCATTCTGGTGCAGGACGTGATCGCGCCGCTCCGCAAGAGCGAGTTCAATAATGCCAGCCATCTGCGCATCCTCCGCTGCTCGATCGTCGGGGTGGCGGTGTTCAGCTTCTTTTTCAGCCTCTTTTTCCCGCTGCGCGACTACATCATCATGTATTTGCAGCTCACCGGGGCGATTTTCACCGGCGGGGCGGGGGCGGTGATCATCGGCGGACTGTACTGGCGGCGGGGTACCACGGCGGGGGCGTTCAGCGCGGTGATCGCGGGCGGCGTCCTCGCGCTCGCCGGGATGGTGGTCAAGAACTTCTGGAGTCACTTCCCGATGCTCGCCGGACGCTGGCCGGAGTGTCCCTTCAACGGGGTTCACGTCACCTTTGCGGCGGCGGCGCTGGCGCTGCTGACCTATATTGCGGTGTCGCTTTTGACCTGCCGCAAACCGTTCGACCTCGACCAAATGCTTCACCGCGATCCCGCGGTCCGGGCCGGGCGCAAACGGAGCTGGCGCGAAAGGCTCGGGATCACCGATGAATTCACCCGTTTCGACAAATTCATCTACGGCTTCAAGTTCTGCTGGGCGATGTTCTGGTTCCTCTCGTTCGTCACCGGCACCGTCTACGCCTTGTTTCACCGCACCACCAACGAGGGGTGGCTCAAGTGGTGGGTTTTTGTGGTCGGGGTCAACATCGCGATGACGCTGATTTCGATCGTCTGGTTCTCAATTGGCGGGATCCGGGATTTTCTGACGATGCTCAAGCTTCTGCGTTCGCCGGTCCGCGACTACGCCGACGACGGCCGGGTCGAATCCTCCCAACCGCGCTGAAGTCAAACAAAAAAAACGGCCGTTCCCGGGCGGGAACGGCCGCTTTGCTTTGGCCCGGATCAGGGCCGCAGATGCCGGTGGTATTCCTGCAGACTGCAGACCGTCGGACGGCCGTTGAAGTCGTCGAACTTCAAGCCGTCGATCGCGGCGTGGAAGCCGTCAAAGGTGGTCGAGACCGGAATCCCCGCCATCACCGCGGCGGAGCGCATCCGGATTTCGTCGACCATCGCCTGCGCGCCGGTTTCGGCGGTGGTGACGATCCACTGGACTTTCTTTTCGGCGAGGAGGTCGAGCAGGTTCGGCCGCCCGTCGGAGATGCGGTAGACCGCGTTGCACTTGATGCCGTGGTCATACAGCCAGGTCGCGGTGCCGCGGGTGCAATAGAGCGTGTAGTTCATCGCCGCGAGTTCGCGGACGAAGGGCAGCGAACGCTCCTTGTCCTCGTCGCGGAGCGACAGGAACACGCTTCCCGCACGCGGGATGGTGTTGCCCGCCGCCATCTGCGACTTGAGATAGGCGGTGTTGCCGTGCGAGTCGATCCCCATCACTTCCCCGGTCGACTTCATTTCCGGCGTCAGCACGATGTCGACGCCCGGGAACTTGACGAAGGGGAACACCGCTTCCTTGCAGGCGGTGTAGGGGAGCTTGACCTCTTTGGTGTACTTGAGGTCGGGCAGTTTCTTGCCGACCATGCAGAGCGCCGCCTTTTTGGCCAGCGGCACCCCGATCGCCTTGCTGACGAAGGGCACCGTGCGGGAGGCGCGCGGATTGACTTCGAGGATGTAGAGCTCCTCGTCCTTGACCGCGAACTGGATGTTGATCAGGCCGCAGATGTGGAGCTCCTCGGCCAGCATCGCCGACTGGCGGCGGATTTTGGCGAGGATTTCCTTGCTGAGGTTGCGCGGCGGAATGGTACAGGCGGAGTCGCCGGAGTGAATCCCGGCCGGCTCGATATGCTCCATGATCGCCCCGATCACCGTATTCTGGCCGTCGGAGATGAAGTCGACGTCGACTTCGGACGCATTTTCGAGGAAGCGGTCGATCAGGATCGGCTTGCCCTCGGAGACCGCGGCGGCCTCTTCGACGAATTTACGCAGGTATTTTTCCTTGTAAACGATCACCATCGCGCGGCCGCCCAGCACAAAGGAGGGGCGCACCAGCACCGGGTAGCCGATCTTCTCGGCGATCACCAGCGCCTCGTCGACGCTGTGGGCGATGCCGCTCGGCGGCTGCTTGATGCCGAGCTTGTCGGCGAGCTGGCGGAAGAAGTCGCGGTCTTCGGCGCGGGCGATCTCCTCGGGGGAGGTGCCGATCACGTTGACCCCGGCTTCTTTCAGCGCGGCGGCGAGGTTGAGCGGGGTTTGACCGCCGA
>CAZRFG010000090.1:0-11638 GCA_964599205.1 uncultured Victivallaceae bacterium | reverse complement strand
TAGTTCTTGACCCCGCCGTAGGCTTTGAAATAGCGGTAGTACCAGAACATCAGCCCGAGCGCGAGGAAGGAAAGCGCGGAGGCGATGAAGAAAGTATGTTCGTAAGCGTGCCCCGAGGCGTCGAGGTAAAGTCCGAGGAGCGGCACCGCGAAAAAGTTGACCGTGCCTCCCAGAAACCCACCGACGATCCCGTACTGGGCGAACTGCGAACGCGGAAAAAGCCGCATCGTCAGCGACGCCGAAGTGGTCCAGTAAATCCCCGCCACCACCGACTGCGTCACCATCGCGATCGCGAAAGTCTGCTGGTCGCGGATGAAGAATCCGCTCAAAAGCGTGGTGATCGAATAGATCCCGATGGTCACCATCACGCAGCGGAGCGGGTGGAAGCGGTCGACCCACGCCCCCAGCGGATAGGCGAGGACCATCGAAATAACGTAGCTGTAGGCGCCGAGTTTGCCGAAGTAATCCATGTCGATCTGAAGCTTTTTGGCGTAAAAGGCGATGAACGTCCCCGACGGCAGCCAGACCAGGCCGTTGACGATCAGCATCGAAAACAGCAGCCAGTAATATGGCGAACTGGCGCAGCGGCCGAGGTACTCAAAGCCGGTCTGCCAGTTGCTCTTGCCCGGTTCCTTGGCGGGCGGCGGCGGGTATTCGCCTTCGCGGACGAAACAGCAGAGCAAAGTGATCCCGATCGCGTAAACGATCGCCAGCGTACCGAACACCACCGCGTGATTTTTCTCGGTATAGCCGAAGAGGAAGTAGTTAAAAAGACACCCCACCACCAAACTGACGATCCGGAAGAGGCCGAAAAAACGCCCGAGCAATTCGCGCGGGACCACGTCGTTGATCAGCGCGTAAAAAACCACCGAGGCGACGATCACCCCGAATTCAAAGAAAATCCACGACCCGCCGAGGAGATAAAGCACCATTTCATTGTGGGTCAGATTGGGAAACAGATGATTGATCGAGTTGGCGAAAATCGCGCTGAGCGCCATCCCCACCATCCCGCCGAAAACCACCGGGGTGGTGATGAAAAGAAACGGAATCCGGCGGCCGAGCCGGCTGCGGTAACGGTCGGAGCGGTAGCTGATGATCGGCCCGAGCACCATCCCGATGACGCAGGGAATCGAGCTCAGCATCAGGCCGTTGAGGAAGTCCGACGCGCCGTAGTTTTTGAACAGCAGCTGAGTGATCGGCCCGATCGAGCGGTCGCGGAGGGCCCAGACGAAGTCGCCGGCCAGCAGCAGGAAAAAGAGCAGCACCAGTTTGCCGCGGGTGTAGGTCAAGGTACCGACCGACCAGGTCTTGTGGTGCGGTTTCAGCGAATCATCATCCGGCATGGCATCAATCCCTTCCGTTTTTTTGATAATTTTGAGACAATACACGCTGTTTGGTTATTATGCAATATCGGAATCGATCAAAATTGATCCGTTTTTTGACGGCAGAATTTGTCGCGGAGGAAAAGCGTTCCCGGCTTGAAAAATATCGGCGGTCATGATATGGTTAGACAATCAAAGGAGACCTGTGATGAAAGTAACCTCGATGCGAATGATTCTCTCCGCCGCCGGCTTGCTGCTGGCGGCCGGTTGCGCCCATGATACGGTGATCAACGCCGAGCCCGCCGGGACCGCCGCACCGGTTCGCCATCCGCTGGTGGCGGCCCCGATGTCGGCCATGACCGAGCCGGGGGAAGTGGCGTTCACCGGCGACCGCGAAAATCTCTACGTCCACTTTGACCTGAGCGACAGCGACATTCGCAACAGCGCCTGGCGCAACGGCGACACGTTGTTCCGCAAGGGCGATGCGCTGGAAATCTTCCTCTGGCCGGCCGGAGTCCGCCCCTATCTCGAAATCCATGTTTCGCCGAACAATTTCGCTACCGTCTACTTCTTCCGCGCCCCCGGCGTCCGCAATCTGGAGGGCAACAAAACCGTCAGTCTGGAAGGGCTCAAGGTCGAGTCGATCGTCGACGGCACCTTGAACGAGGAAAACGACCGCGACCGCCGCTGGCGGGGCATCGTCACCATCCCCTTTGCGGCGATCGACAAAGCCTGCGGCAAGGCCGACCGCGCGAAACCGTGGAAAATCCAGATCGCCCGCTTCAACTACTCTTTTTCGCTCGACGACCTGGAACGCTCCCAGCTCGGCAAGCCGCTGACCCCGGTGCCCGACTTTCATCACCTCCCCGCCAGCCGGGATCTGGTTTTGCCGTAACCGAAAAGGGATCATTCAAATGGAGACCGCCCGATGATCGACTTCAACCGCAGTTCCCCGGAGTGGGCCGGCCGCGACACCGACATTCTGGTATTCGGCATCGGCGCGCTGGAACAGCACGGCCCGCATCTGCCGCTCAAAGTCGACATCATGAATGCCGACCATGCCGCCCGGCTGATCGCCGGGCACTTCAACGCCGCCTTGCTGCCGACGCTGCCTTTCGGCACCAGTCTGGAGCACAAAAACTTCGCGGGAACCTTCAGCTTGCGGCCGAAAACGCTGGCGCGGGTGGTCAAGGATATCGCCCGGGCGGCGCGCGAGCAGAAGTTCCGCATCCTGATCGCGGTCAGCGGCCACGGCGGCAACCACATTCTGATCCCGGCCTGCCGGGAGTTCAACCGCAAGCAGTCGGAGCTGCGGATTCTGCTGGTCTTCCCCTCCGAATTTGCCGCAGTCACCGACTTTGAGTGCATCCGGCGTCAGACCCTCGACATCCACGCCGGCGAGTTTGAAACTTCGCGTTTCCTGGCGATGGGCGGCGAGTTGACCGCTCCCCTGCCCTCCGGTGTCGGCGCAGAGGAGATTCCGGTCAAGTGGAAGCAGCAGGATTTGACCGCTTTCGGCATCGGCCGGATGAGTCCGGCGGGGGTGCTCGGGTTGCCCGAGTTCGCGACCGCCGAAAAAGGGGAACAACTCCACGCCTCGATCGAACAAAATATGCTCCGTTATCTCGAAGACCGCATCGCCCGCATCCGGCAACAGCCGGAATACTGACAGCAAATGCACAAGCGACAAGGAGGCGACAATGAACCGGAAACAATTGGATGCCATGCTCCCCGAGGGCGTAAATTCCTTTGACGAGTGGGAGCAGCAAATCCCCAAATACCGGACGCCCTTGATGAAGCGGCTGGATTCGCTCAATCTGGCGGAGCATCCCGGCAACTGGACGCGGGAGGCGCTTTACGAGATCGTGCTGTGGGAGCTGAACCGTTTTCCGGAAATCGGCGACGCGCTTTTCGCGGAGCTCGGCCATGCCGCCGCGATTCCGCCCGGCGCACACCGGAAGGGCAAGGAGCTGCTGCAAAAGCTGCTGCAATGCCGGAACATCGGGTTGACCATGGCGACCGCGATCCTGCGGTTCATCAATCCCGCCACGTTCCAGACCTTAAACGCGCGCAACGGACACGTGGTACTGGGCGACGCCCCCTACCCGTCGTCGTCCGCGGTCAACGCCAAATACCTCGAGGAGTGCGCCGATTTTTATTTCCGGTATCTTGACGAACTCCGCCGCCTGACCGGCGAAGGCTTCGACTTCCGCTACGCTGACCGCCTGCTCTACCAGCTGGACAAAGCCACGGGGCGAAAACTCTGACCCATTGCTTTTTCTGCAACATGCAAACCACGGGAAATGCAACCGCTAGGCATTTTTCATCCTCGGTATTTTTCTTCTTTTGCTATATCGTCAGGTTCTATGTGTCACGCCCGAACATAATCAAGGTTCGTTTTTCGATGTTGAGAATATAGATAAAATAGTCCGAAACCATAACTCCATCCGGCCCTTTGTGACTCTTGTACCATCCGCCCCACAAGGTGTTACGGTCATTCAGCAGACAACCGGCCAAATCTTTGGCGCTTTGATCGTCCGAAACACTTTCAAGCGTCGGCACATGAGTTGGATCAATATCTTTTTTGATTGAATCATAAATTGTCTTTTCTGCATCGTTCCGGGGAAATTCACCGGTCCACATGACTCGCGTATAACCATCCCACTTGAGACCGGAAAACATCGGGTAGTCATTCAAATCAATCTTTTTTTCATTGAGAAGGTCTTGCAGATTTTCCGGCAATCGGTATACTTCCACCCAGAAACCCAACTCGCGTCCACGGTTCGAGGTGTCGGTGCGATATACTATTTCAGTCGGAAACTCGACTCCGGTCAGGGAATAAGATAGTGAACGAAATATTCCCCAGTTTAAGAAAACCGTAAGAGCGGTGAAAAAAGTGAGAACGATTGCTCCCGCCAGAAGACACCCTTTGAAACATCCTTTACGGGATGATGGACTTTTTTGAACAGTACCATCGTTTTTCATATTTCCCCCTCGCCGAGCGCATACGCCATAACCTGGCCTGACGCCATTCACAGCGTCCGCCAAACAACCAATAGCTTCCCGCAAAAAGTCTCAAAATCGGCTTCAGTTGACCTGAAGCATACGATATCTTCGGAATACGGCAATTGCAAGGAATCCACACCAAGTTTCCGCACCGGCTTATTGATTCCATGGTAAAAAAATATTCAAGGTCAATCTTTGGAGGAATCCTTGACTTTCAGGGCAAAGGGCGATATTTTTCTGCAACTTTACGAATAAGGAAAAAGTTATGTTTTCCGAAATAAAACTGTTTCAGGTGAAACCGGATAAGGTCGCCGAGTTTGAAGCGTTGATCGTCTGGATTCGCGAATCCCAGCTTCAGCAACCGGGTTGCTCCATGTTGCGCGTCCAGAAGCGCTTTTATATCCTCGACGAGATGCAGCCCCGCGAGCTGACCCGAATTGTCAAGTGTGTCAAATATTACTCCTATTGGGAATTCGACTCCAAAGAAAACTACACGGCGGCAAACCGGTGGTTTTTCGCCACCCACGCCAAAGCGATCTTCCGGCTGCTGGTCATGCCGTTCGACATCTCGCTGGGCGAAAATCTGGAATAAATGCCCAAAAATAATTTTTCGAAAACAGCCGGTCAAGCAGTTCATCGGCAATACGGGAAGTTTTTTCCAAAAAGTATGGATTTATGAAAATTCAGGTCGTTTTCGCTTATTGGCGGACCAAACGCCTGTCGTTTCTCACTTTATATCGACAAGTAATATCCCCCGGTCTTTGGCGCGCCGCGAAATTCGATTTTCCGTTGTTCCCGCAGTTGCCGGATATGGCGTTCGACGGTGCGGGAGGTAGCCCTGCTGATTGGCGTGCACCACTCAACCCGATGCTATCGGCTAAAAGCCTTTATATTCGATTAATATTCGCGTTAAAATAATAACACCGACAAGAAATATGATGGCACCCATTTTTCTCCAAGATCAGGCATTACAAGAAGGCCATTGGAATTCTTGATCATAAACACCATCGTAATATTTTACTTTCAGCCAAGCAAGATCTTCTTCCCATTCGGCGATTGCGTTGGTAAATCGTTCTATATTCTCTCGTTTTTTGTTGCGTGCCAAGCTTGCTATTGTATTCGCCATTTTTTTTAAACGGAGACTTTCCCTTGGCTCGCCCCATTGAGCGACAACGAGAGAAAATTCGGATTGGGGCGGTAACTTTAATTCGTCCAGATAGATTTGGCTCAAAATATTTTTCCGTTCGTCAGGAGATAACAGACTTTTTTTCCCAACGGTATAGCCCATGTAATGCAATACACCAAAATGATTCCAGTCTGCATCGGTGATTTTGTTGGTACTGGGAGAAATACAAGTCTGAGGCCAAACGAAGAAAGATTCGTTTTTCTTCTCTTGGATATAATAGGTTTTTAGAAGATATTGCAGAGCCAAATGCCCATTCTCGTCTTCATGTGAAGTTTTTTTTCCTGATATATGATCAATAAACCCATCCTCGGAAAAAATCAGGAGATTCTTTCCGTAATATTTCAACATATCTAAAGCCGAGCGTTTGGCGTTTTTGCAAACAATGATGTAAAACGGCTCGGCCTCCGGTTGAAACACAACTGCAATTTTACTTTGGGCAAGACGTTCGGTATAAATGCGAAGAGAGTCTCCATCTCCGATGATATCGCCGGGAAAAATAGAGATACCGGACTGGCTTATTGCGTTCAACTCTCGTTGTTGTTTACCTGCAACATAGGCTCGGTGTATCAAAGCATGAGCTATGAATTTCTCTTCAGGTTTGCCTTGACAATGCTTCATTAAGTCAAGCAGCAAAAATGGTGACAGTTTCCAAAAAGAGGACATCTCTCCAAGTTTGGCGAATTCGTTGGAATCCTTGATTGATTTATAAATAAAGGTTGTTAACGGTTGATGAAGCAATCCGTTCTCATTTTTAGGCAACCGTATTCTAGTTGCCCCCAATACATCTTTTGTTTGGGTTTTCACAATCAGGACACAGTTCAATAATTCGATCTTAGCTCCGTAATGAGATGTATCCAAAAGGCAGAGAAAAAATTCCGAAACATTCTCATCAAGACTTTTATGAGGGGAAATAGACAGCTCAATTCCCTCCACACTAACAGGCGAAGATCCCTGCAGATTTTTTTGCGCTTTCCGCAACAAGGCGGTTGATTCCGGATATCGATATCCTCCCATGGAATACCGTCCTGCCGGCAGAGATGCTTTTCCGAACCTTACCTCCGCTTTTTCAGATATAGAAATTTCGTATTTTACCAGAGAAATTTCATTATCTCCATCCATGGTATAAAGCAGAATGAACGGAGCGTTTTCGTTAAGAATCAGTTTCGCGCGAACGGGAATCTCAGAGTCAATATCCATTTCGCCAACCTTCATTTTTCTGCATTCAGATATGCCGCAATTGCAGCATCACGTACCGGTCCAGCCGGAATTTTTTCAATGAAGCCGGGTAATTCTTTTTTTCGCTTTGAAGCAAAAATCGGACTTGCTTTTACTGCGGCGGCAATTCCATCAGTCACTGGCAAATTCATATGATCCGACAAATTACCAATAGCGTAAATTCTTTGAAACAGAATTTCAACAATCTCTCCCGTATTGGGATCGCCTTTTATCGCAAGACTACCACCAAATAGCGGAACTTTGCATCCATCTTTCGTATCGACGACCTGAAAGGCCGGATAGGGCTGACCATATTTTGTCTCTTTGGCGATAATTTCGACTTCAAGCATGACTTTAGGATAGTCCATAGTGATTCCTCGTTATTGGTTCATATAACTCAATAAGAAAATTTGATATATCCAAGATTCAGCTGACGATCCGCTCCCCCCAAAAGAATGTACAATTTACGCCAATATTTCCCTATCGATAAAATACAACGAGAAGTTAAAATACCCGCCTAAGCATCTGCCGCCAGTAATATGCACATCGATACCAAGCTGGTGAATCAAAGCAAAACATCTGTTGAAAATCAAACGATGAACAGTAGTTTTTGACAACAAATAATTCTGTAGTTGGAATGCTCCTTATTTATTCGAATCTTGGATAATGTAACTTGCTCGGATAAATTTACAAATAATGAACATAAAATACACTTAATGTTTTATTATGTTTGTCATCTATTGCCAAGTTTTTCATCCCCGGAAGGTCAATCCGTTCCAGCGCCCAAAATTGTCCAAGGCGTAAATCACCAATCAATTTGGAGCGATGGGTTATTGAATTCTGTATGAGGCAATTTTTGGTGCAGGACTGGAACTCATTACCAAAAGCATCATCACCTCTTGAATCTCCGGCCATCTGAATTAGCGCTTCAACTGAAGGCTTCACAAATAAAATCAGGAGGAGGCCCAACCGGCGTATAGTTCCATGACCGAGAACACCTCACCCCTTCGGCAGCCATTTGGCGAGGGTGCGGCCGAGGGCGCGGGGGGTGACCGGTTTGCTGATGTAGTCGTCCATGCCTGCGGCAAGGCATTTTTCGCGGTCGCCCGGCATCGCACAGGCGGTCATCGCGATGATCGGCAGATGACCGTCCGGGATGCCCGCCCGGCCGCTGCGGATTTCCCGGGTCGCCTCGAGCCCGTCGAGCTCCGGCATCTGGACGTCCATCAGCACCAAATCGCAGGAAGCACTTTGCAAAACTTTGATCGCTTCACGGCCGTTGGTCGCGATTTCCAACGCCGGAATGCCGAGTTTGCGGAGCGTCAGCAAGGTCACTTTGCGATTCACCTGATTGTCTTCGGCAAGGAGAATCCGGACCTTCATCCCGGAGAAATCGGGCATCGCCTCCGGCTCCGGATCCACCGGCGCGGGGGTCGCCGCGGCCGCTCCCTCGCGCACCGAGAAACGGGCGGTGAACCAGAATTCCGAGCCATTGCCCTCCTCGCTCCGCACCCCGATCGCGCCCCCCATCAATTCGGCCAGCTCCTTTGAAATCGCCAGCCCCAGGCCGGTGCCGGCCGCCTGGCGCGCCAGCGGTGAATCAAGCTGCGAAAACTTTTTGAAAAGCAGCCCGACTTTGTCCGGCGCGATACCGATGCCGGTGTCGCACACCGCAAAATAGAGCAGAATTTCCGTCGCCCCGGCGTCCGGCGGGGGAAGCGCTCCCTCCGCCGCGGTGGCGCGGCGGACGCGCACTTCGATCGTGCCCTTGAGCGTGAATTTCAACGCGTTGCCGATCAGATTGGCGAGGATCTGGCGAAGTCTTCCGGCATCGCCGGTGAGCGCGGGCGGCGCGTCGCCGATGTCGGCGACAAGCCGGATGTCGCGGTCGTCGATTTTAACCGTCATCGCCGCGATCAGATTGTCGAGCAAGGTCGGAAGATCGAAATCGACGCGTTCAAGGGTCAGCTTTTTGGCCTCGATTTTGGAAAAGTCGAGAATATCGTTGATCAGCGCCAGCAGCGAATCGCTGCTGGTCTTGACAATCTCGGCGTAACGCCGCTGTTCGGGCGTGAGTTTGGTTTCGAGCAGCAGGCCGGTCATTCCGATCACGCCATTCATCGGCGTCCGGATTTCGTGGCTCATGTCGGCGAGGAATTCGCTTTTGGCCCGGGTCGCCTCCTCGGCGCGGAGCAGCAGCGCATTGGCCCGCACCGTCTCCAGTTCCAGTTTGCGGTTCAGGCGCTTGAGCTGGAGCGCCCAGAAAACGCCGAGCAGCAGCAACGCGGTCAGCACCGCCGTCACCTTGCCCACCAAACCATAATCGACGCGCCGGTTGATCACGATTGAGACATGGCGGTTGATCGCCGCCTGGACGTCGCGGGGCGTGATCGTCGCCACCCCCTTGTTCAAAATATCCCGCAGCATCGGCATATCCTTGCTGACGCCGATCGCGAGGTGATTGGCGTAGGCGGGGATTTCACCGGCGATTTTGAGATTGAACCAGCCTTCTTTGCGGATCGTGTAGGCGGCCATGGTGAGCGAACGGATGGCAAAATCCGCCCTGCCCTCCTCGACCATGCGAAAGGCTTCGGTTTCGGACGCCGCGGTCAGGATCCGGAGATCGGGAAAGTCGCGGCGGAGCCGTTCTTCAATACTGGTGCCGCGGGGCAGAACCACGGTCTCGCCGGCCAGCGCCGCCGGATTGGCGATGTAATCGTGCTCCTTGCGGGTCACCAGCACATTGGGGTCGATGAAGTAGGGATCGGTAAAAATCAGCCACTTGGCGCGTTCCGGGGTGCGATTGAGAAAAGGCAATATCCGGCACTCGCCGTTTTTTGATTTCACCAGCGTCTCATCCCAGCCCGAGGTCGGTACGATTTTCAACTCGACCCCGGCGCGGGCGGCGATCAGCCGGATCAGGTCGGCGGCGATTCCGAAGTATTCCCCCCGTCCGGTCAGCTGTTCATAAGGATACCAGTCGGGATCCACCCCGACGGTTACCGGGCCGATCTGCTTGAGATACGCGCGCTCGGCGGGTGTGAGTTCGATCGGCCGGATCGGCGGCGGGCCGTCCGCTTCGCCCTCCGGTGGCGGCGCCGGATGGCGGCACTCTGCGTCAACGCCCGGCGGCGGCGCTCCGCGGTGGAGCGATTCACTCCGCCAATGCCACCAGAGCAGTCCGGCGATCGTCAGCAACAGGATCGGAACCATCCGGCAGCACCGGCGTTCGCGGAATTTTTTGTATAACGTCTGCATGTTCATCAGGTCGAGCCCAGTCAATCGTCATCCGGAACCAATTCCGATTTCCGCCCGGCCCGATCCGGCTCCGGAAAACCTCCAACCGTTCAAAACAACAAGCTATAAAAGTAGCATTTAAACTTGATTTTGTCTATCGACAAGACGTAATTTCAAAGAAAAAATTTCACCTCGCGACCGGCGCTCCGCAAGGTTACAAAAAAAAGTTTTCGCAGGCCCAGGTGGTGCGGGGCAGCGGCCGGCTCTCGGCGCGGTAGTCCGAGGGAGACTGCCCGCGAAGCCGGCGGTAGGCGCTGGAGAAATAACTTTCGCCGGAGAAACCGCATTCGGCGGCGATGGTTTTCAAGGGCAAGGTGGTGTTGCCCATCATCTCCTCGGCTTTTTCGACCCGGAGCTCCAGCACGTAGTCGGCCAGGGTCTGGCCGGTTTCGCGTTTGAAGAGATGCCGCAGATAGTCGCCGTTGAGTTCAAGCGCCGCGCCGATGGTTTCGGCGGTCAGGCGGCGGGCGAGGTTGCGGCGGATGTAGTCGTCGATCGGTTCCCAGTGACGGCCGCGTACCGGAGCGCTCTCCTCGGCCTCGCCGCCGTCGAACATCGATAAGATCAGGTTCGCCGCCCGAAAGTTGCGGCGGGCCAGCGCCAGCCGGTTCCGCGCCGGAGCGTGCACCAGCTCGGCCATCTCCTCGGCCAGATACGGCGCCAGCGCGGAACGGAAGACGCTGCGGTGGGGCAGCGGCCGCCGCCCGCTGACATCGACCATCAAACAGAGGTCGTCGTGACGGTGGCGGGCGAAAACATCGTGTTTGAAATTCGGAGGCGTCATGGTCCAGCAGCCGGAACTCACTTGCTCTTCGCGGCCATCTTCAAAGCGAATGATGCCGGGACCGCCGCGGTGGAGCACCAGTTCGACGTGCGGGTGCTCGTGCCAGCCGCACCAATGGTTTGACTGCAATCGATTTACACCGTAGGCGCAGACAAAGGCGATGCGCGCCCCCATCAGGGCGTCGATCCACTCGGCGCTGTCGGAAAGTCTCTTTTTCATCATCTCACCTCGCTAAAAAAATACTCCGCCAGACGCCGGAATACAATGTCGAAATCCGAATAAATCTTTTGAAATCCGGCTTTTTTGACCATCTTTACTTCCCTCCCGGCAAAATCTCCGTTATAATTGTCACAAACGCGGGAGAAATTACCATGAGCAAAAAAATCAGAGTCGGCATGGTCGGCGGCGGTCAGGGGGCTTTCATCGGCGAAGTGCATCGTCGCGCGCTCCGGCTGGACGACCGTTATCAACTCACCGGCGGCGCGTTTGACGCCGATCCGGCGCGCGGCCGCGCTTTCGGGCTCGAACTCGGGCTTGACCCGGCGCGGCTCTACGACAATTGCGAAGCGCTGATCCGCGGCGAGAGTGCCCTCCCCCCGGAAGAGCGGATCGAGCTGGTTTCAGTCGTCACCCCCAATTTCCTCCATTTTCCGATCGCCGACGCGCTGGCCGCCGCCGGTTTCCACGTCATGTGCGAAAAGCCGATGACCCTCAACTCCGACGAAGCCGCCAGGCTCGCCGAAACGGTGCGCCGGAGCGACACCCTCTTCGCCGTGATGCACAACTACATCGGCTACCCGATGGTCAAACTCGCCCGCGACCTGGTCC
>CAZRFG010000089.1:0-11773 GCA_964599205.1 uncultured Victivallaceae bacterium | reverse complement strand
AGGGGGCGAAGCCGGCATAAAAGTCGTAGTAGAGCTGGTATTGCCCGAAGGTCCGCCGGTCGGGGGTCAGCGGGATGCTCATCCCGAAACTGATCTGCTGGGTGTTGGCGAGGTACAATTTATTGAACGCGCTGCCCGACTCGATGTCGGTGAGGGAACTGCCCATCGAATAGACCGACTGGGTCCGGTAGGCGTTCTGGTAATTGTACTGGATGTTGAACACCACGTCCTGAATCGGCGTGTAGGCCACGGTGACGTTCCAGCGGTTGAGCCAGTTCAAGTCCAGGCCGGGATTGCTGATCACCCGGCCGTTGCGGCGGATCTGGCGGGCCGATTTGTTGTTCGGATTGCCGTCGCCGTAGACTTCGTCGTCGCCGTCGCCGGCGGCGATCGAGAAAAAGGTGGAAATGGTCAATCCCTTGAACGGATTCATGGTCAGTTTCGTACAGAAGTCGCCGACGTTGCTGAATCCCTGCTGCGGCTGGAAGTGGAAGTCCCAGTAGTTTTCCATCGTGAAGTAATTGACGATCTGGTCGTTGCGGCGGGTCTGCAAGCGGTTGATCATGCCCAGCCGGATGAAGTTCTGCTCGTCGATCCGGTCGATATCGTCAAAGTAATAGAGATGGTCGCTGCTGGTGCTCGGTTTCGGGATGAAAGTGTAGTTGAGGTACGGAATCATCACATGGCGCAAACCGTCGAGCTCGGCGAATGCACTGCGGACATCCTGCCACGAGTTATAAATTTTGGTATTGGCTTCGAGCCCGAATTCACCGATGAACCGGAAGCGGCTGCCGCCTTTGTCGTCGTAACTGTAGTCGCCGTTTCTGAATCCCTCAATGATGCTGTTGGTCGCCAGCGACGGCATATCGCGGTTGTTGTAGTCCGGCTGATCCGAATAGTTCATCAGATCGACGTCTTCCTGATTGAGCTTCTTCTCCGACGAATTGGTGTACCCGGTCATCCGGAATCCGGCGCGCGGAATCAAATTGAGCCAGCCGAGTTCGATCGGATAGTAGAACATATTGAGGTTGTCCAGCCGCCCGCTCGAATAATCGTTCGGCAGATCAAAGTAGTAACGGCGGTTGTAATCCTGCCATTTGCGCTGATAGTAGCCGATGCTGAATTCACCCTGGTAATAAACATTGCTGCCGAACAGCTCCTGGCGCGGGATGTCGATCCGGCCGGCCGGCAACTCTTCCACGGTGGTGAAGAAGTTGTTGACCCGCGGGCGGACGTAGACCGACGCCGAGAAATGGTCAAATTGCTTTTCCAGCGCCGCAAAGGTGGTCGGCTGCGGATTGGAGGTATAGTAGTTGTTTAAAAAGTCTCTGGTGAAATAACCGTCGCTCAGCAGCTCGAAGTTGCCGCGGAAGTCGAGGGTCGGATCGATGTGGGTCATGTTGCTGATCCGGAAGTCGTAACGCCCGTGGGGCGTGCTGATGCCGTAATCGCGCATGTCGGTCGATTCATGGGGCCGGAGGTCGTAAATGCTGTAAGCGAAAATCGAGGTCCGCGAATTTTCGCTGGCCGACTGGATCGAGGTGCCGTAGCCGTAGCCGCGCAGTTCATAATAGTCGAACAGCAGTCGCGCGGTGGTGTAGGGGTAGTCGAGTACGGTGAATTTCTTGGAGAGCGAAACATAGTATCCCCAATCGCCGTTTTCGCCCCCCTGGATCTGGGCCAGTCCGAGGGTTTCGCCGCGCGGCTTGTAGAATACCGGAAGCCAGAGCACCGGGATGCCGTAAATATTCCAGGTGGCGCCGTAGGCCATCACACTGTATTCGTCGCGGTCTTTTTCGGCCCCCTCAAGGGTGAAATCGCTGGTGTTCCGGGGCGTCAGCTCCATCTCTTTGGCGGATACCGAGTAATGGGAATTGTGACTTTCGAGGTAATTGCAGGAGCTGACTTCGGCGTCTTTCAAGGTGATGATGCCGTTTGGCTTGCGCACCCCTTCGGCGGCCCGGCCGACCATTGCGCCGAAGCTCAGTTCCGCTTTGGTGAACTGGAAATAACCGGTGTTGAGATTCCCCGACAGGCGTTCGGCGCGAACTTTGCTGTCGACGTAGGTGATGCTGACATTGATCTTCTGGTTGCCGAAAAGATCAGTGGTGACCTCCTTGATCTGGACCGCGTTGCCGGCGGAGTTTTCCAGCCGCATCAGCTCCTCCGGGGTGACCGAGCCGGCCATTCTGGTGCGCCGGTAAAGCTGGATATTGCCCATCGCATCGATGTCGCGCGAGTCGGGATTGACGATCGCCCGGTCGGCATAGATGTCGAAGTCGCCGAACGGGATGTGAACATTGCCGGTGACAATGATATTGCCGTCGACATAAGTGATCCGGTCGTAGCGGATATTCTTCAGGGAACCGCTGCTGAGAGCCTGTTTAAAACTGCTCTCCAGCGATGCGGCCTGTGCCCGCCCGGCAAAGCCGAGTATCAGCACGGCAGTGGCCGAGGCCAGCAGCAGTTGATGCGATAATTTCATGCGCGATCCGTACGGGGGGTTGCGGATTGACCGGGAAGCCGGACGGGAAATCCGGCGTCCTCACTATATAAGGATGTAACATAATCGCCGATATGGCACAATGCAAGGAAGACGGGTGCGTTTTTTATCACTTTTTTTGCCATTGCGCCAGGTTTTCCTGGATGAAATCGATGGTTTTTTTCAGTTCCTCTTTGCCGTTACCGGTGATCGGCATGGCGGGGCCGAAATGGAAATAAACATCGTTTTCGCGGCGGATCGGTCCGAGGTCGCGGATGATTTTGCCGTTGGCCAGAAAGTCGGTTTTCAGGGCGAAAGGAATGATCGGCACCCCGGCCGCCTTGGCCAGTTTGACGCCGATCGAATTGAATTTTTCGGGATTGAACTCGGTCGAACGGGTCGATTGCGGAAAAATGATCACCGAACGGCCGTCGCGGAGGCGCTGCTGCCCTTCTTCAAGCACGGCGCGAAGGTCGTCGCGGGGGTTTTCCCGGCCGACTTCGATCGCCTTGATCGCACGCATGATGTCGCCGAAATGCGGAATCTTGAGCAGCGATTCCTTGATCACAAAGGTGAAATCGAGGTGCGGCCGCACGATGGCGTGGAAAATCGCGGTTTCCAAGAGACTCATGTGATTGCCGATCAGCACCACCGGACCGCCATTGAGTTCGCGCAGATGATTGAGTCCGCGCAGGTGAATTTTGCCGCCGCACTCCTCGATCAGCCGGATATTCTGGTTGGAGTAAAAAATCTGCCGCTCGCCGTCGAGTTCGCCGCGCTTGCCGCATCGCCCGGAGCGGCTGAAAATCAGGAAGTTTTTCCAGTAAAAATACCAGCGGCCTCCACAGCACAGCCGGTCGAGCCAGTGCCGCCTGACGAAATCCGGCGTGTCGTAGACGTCGCCGGGAAACAGATTTTCTCCACACTCCATAGCTCTGAAAAATCCCGCAAGTTGTTGAATAATCCGAATACTATAGCGCGGATTGCCGGATTTTCCAGTACCGGCGGCAAATTTTATTCCTCGGGCGCCTTGAATTCGACTTTCGGCCGCTCCCGCGTTGGTTCGGTATTGGGATGCCGGCGCCAGATCAGTGTCCGCCCCGGACCGAAAACCACGAAATCAAGATCGTCGAGTATCACTTCGGTGCTGAATGCCCCGGTATGGCCGTCGCGCGGGAAGGGCGCGGCCAGCACCTCGACCAGCATCGTCCGGCCCTGTTTTGTCTGGCGGATTTTCTCCACCGCATGGGTGGAGCGGATCAGTTTGCCGGCAATCCGCAGCGTCGGCCCGTCGCTGTACTGGACGATCGACACCTCCGGAAGATTGATCTCCTTGTACTCGATCGGCTTGGCAAACGACTCACAGCCGGCCGTCAACAGCAGCAGCGCCGCCGTCAGCAGCATGGTGAAGCAAAAATACTTTTTCATACGCGATGATCTGATTCCCATAAGTTGCCCGTAATATATCACGACAACGCCCCCTTTGCAATGAAGCTGCAAAAAAATCGGAAAATCCGCTTGTAAATTCGGCTCGCGGTGGTAGATTATAATCCAAGCTCTTCGAGCGGGTGTAGCAAAACGGTTATGCTCCAGCTTCCCAAGCTGGCGACGCCGGTTCGACTCCGGTCACCCGCTCCATTTTTTTTGCCGCGAATCGCGGGAAATCTCGCGCTTTGCCGGTCGTCGGTCGTCGGTCACGTACCGGAGTACGCTCCCTCCTGCCTCCTTGGGCAAAACGCGACATTTCCTCGCGCTTCGCGGCAAAAAAACTGTCGGCAACGCGGGTGGGAACCGGGAGCGTGCTGGGGCACGGCTCCCGCGGGAACGGGGAGGGGACGGGAGCGTGCTGGCGCACGGCTCCTGTGGGAACGGGGAAAGGGGAGGGGAGCGTGCTGGCGCACGGCTCCGGTGGGGGATGGGAAAGGCATGGGTGGGATGAAATATATTGAACCTTTGTTCCGGCCGCCGGCGGAGGCGGAGAGTCTCATTTTTCAGGTGGCCTACGGGTGTCCGCACAACCGCTGCCGGTTTTGCGGCATGTACAAAGGCGTCAAGTACCGGTTGCGGCCGCAAGATGAGGTTCTGACCGAGATCGCCGGAGCCGGACGGCGGTGGCCGGACACCCGGCGGGTGTTCCTCGCCGACGGCGACGTGATGGCGCTCCCCTTTGAACGGCTGACCGCCTGTCTCGAAGCCCTGAACCGCGCGTTTCCCCGCCTGGCGCGGGTCAATCTCTATGCCAACGGGAGTTCGATCATGAACCGGAGCGACGCGGAATTGCGGACGCTGCGGCAGCTCAAGCTGAACACCTTGTATCTCGGGCTGGAGAGCGGGTGCCAGGATGTCCTCGACCTCTTCGGCAAGACCGAGCGCGTCGAGGAAATGATCGCGGCGGTGGTGCGAACGCAGGAGCTATCCCTCAAGTGTTCGGTGATGATCCTGGTCGGGCTGGGCGGTACGCTGCTGAGTTCCCGCCACGCGGCGGATACGGTCGCGGCGGTCAACCGGATGCGGCCGAAGCTGCTCTCGGCACTGCGCTACGTGGAGATTCCGGGGATGGCGCAGCCGGAAGGTTACGTCACCTTGAGCGAATATGACGCGGTTGCCGAAATGCGGCGCATGGCTGCCGGGTTTGAGCTAGACCAGACCGTCTTCCGGGCCAACCACAGCTCGAATCCGCTGCCGCTGGCGGGGCGGTTCCCGGCGGACAAAACCCGTCTCCTCACCGAGCTCGACACCGAACTGGCCTCGGGCGAGCTCGACCGGCGTGGTCCGGGACGGCTGCCGCTCTTTCTTTAAATCGCCCTTGTTCGGGTTGAGTCACAAATCAGAGCTCCCCCGGGCTCGAAATTTCGGTGAGTTGAACGTTTTCAATTTGAAGTATTCGCGGTCCAGGACGCCGCATGGCGGCCTATCAGCCGCCTGATTTTGTGGTTGAATCATTCCATTTCAGCGTGGCTGCTATGTCGGAACGTCCCGAAGTTGCATATTTCGCAGAAACCTTTTTCCGTCCTCCGGTCAATTCTCGTTGTTGCGGAGCGGAATCGACATGAAAATGAAGTTCCGAAAAGCTCCGGCGGTGACAACTTCGACCATAAAGATGATGGATTTTTGAGGGGAATCGTGGCTCAAAACGCAAAAAGCCTGAGCTGTTCTCGCCGGATTGAGTGATTGCACTTGCAATTGTGATCCGGGCGGTTACTGTATGGGGTGCTTCTTTCTTACCATTCATGCAACGGAAAGGATTACGCCGATGAATCGCCCCGGTTACATTTCGCAAACCCAGTGCCACGTCATTCCCGAGCCGGTCAAAATGGAAGCCTTGTCCGACGGCTACATCGACTTGGCCGGATTCCGGCTGGTCGAATCGCCGGAAACAAACTGGATCGCGCCGAAGTTACGCGCCCTCTTTGAGTTCTCGGGGCGGGACGGCGGCGAATTCACGGTCAAACCCTGGCCGGAGGCGCCGTCGCCCGATGCCTATCGCCTGCGGGTCGAGCCGACCCGGGTCCGCGTCGAATGCGCCACCCGGCGCGGCGGTCTCTACGCCCTCGAAACCATCAAGCAGCTCCGGGTGGCGCAATTTCTGCCCGCCGTGGCGATCGAAGACTATCCGGCCCTGGCGCTGCGCGGGTTCCACACCAATCTTGCGTCCATCCGCCAATTCGATTTTCCGGCCGTCATGCACTTCATCGATCTGCTCGCCAAATTCAAGATCAATCTTTGGCTGCTGGAGTACAACCAGCGTTTTCCCCACACCGCGCCGCACGATTTGCTCAATGCCGCGAACGCTTTTACCCCGGCGGAAGTCACCGCCATCGAGGCGAAGTGCCGGGATTGTGAAATCGAAATCATGCCGCTCGTCCAATGCATCGGGCACAACGGGCACATCGGCAGCCACGACGCTTACCGCCACCTTTTTGAGCCGGGGGCGAAAAGTGTCAGCGATTTGCAGCTCTGCCCGCTCAAGGAAGGGTCTTTCCGGCTCTTCACCGAGCTTGCCGGGCAAATCATGGCGGCCCATCCGGCCGGCCGGTACTTTCACATCGGGGCCGACGAAACCCGCAGCCTCGGGAATTGCCCCGATTGCGCCGCGGCAGTGGCGAAACACGGCAAGGGCAAGCTCTACGCCGACTACATCAATCGGGTTTGCACCTGGGTCAAGGCCCGGGGCCGCACTCCGGTCATCTGGGACGATATGCTGAGCCACTACCCGGAAGTCGTGGCCGATATCGATCGCGAGTTGGTGATCATGTACTGGGACTACTGGACCACGGCCGATCCGAGCCCGATTTTCGTCGCCCGCCCGGCTGGCCTGCCGCAGATTGCCGACCGCTCATGGCAGGAGTGCGATTTCGCCGGACTGGATGAACCGGAGAAGACGATTGCGCGCGCCTACGCTGAAATCGTCGACGTCGCCCGGACGCTCGAGAGCACTCCGGCGATGCGGGATTTCCGGCCCTACCTCGGCGACCGGCTGCCGAAATATTTCACGGCTTTTCCGTTTTTTGACTTCTACCGCAAACTCGGGTTCCGGGTGATCGGCGCGCCGTCGACGCTGGGCAATACCATGGACGATCTCTACGGCATGCCGAACTACGCCCGGGCCCGCGGCAATATCCGGGCTTTCGCCGCCAAGTGCATCAACGGCGGCGGGACCGGGCTGGTGACGAGTTCGTGGTACAATTTCCCGCCGGAAATCCTCGACCTCGGCATTATCGACACCGCGCAGCACGCCTGGCGTCGGTACTGAATCCGGGATCCGCCAAGCTACTCCCCGGTCAGCTCCAGCGCCGGAGTTTCGGCGGCCTGGTTGCGGAAGCGGATTTTGCCGTTTTCGCGGCTGAACGAAAGTTCGCCGAGGCGTTTCCCGGTATGGTCGAGCCGGTAGAGCTTGGGATTCCTGAGCGCCGGGAGATCGAGCTCGAAGTCGGCTTCCGCGACGTGAAGGAGGAGCGGGGCCGAACCCAGCGACTCGAGGAGTTTTCGCTCGGGCGAGTTGAAGCGGGCTTTGAAATTGACGCTCTGGCTCAGGTGAACGATGAGAATCCGCCTTGAGGCTGCCAATGACGCGGCGTTGTCGCGGACGGCGGCGGCGGCGACCTGGAAATTCCGGTCGGGAGTCACCTTGACGACCTTGCCGGCGCCGGGCCGGCCGGAGGCGAGCATGAAGCCCTCGGTCCGCGGCGTCACCGCCCGGAAGTCGCCATTTTCGGCGTCGAGGGTGATTTCACCGGTGTCGCTGGTGATCACCTTCGCCTCGGCCTGATCGTTTCCGGTGAAGGGCTTCACCCCCGCCGGAAGCGTTTTCCCCGCCAATACGGTGCCGATCTGCTGCCTTAACCCGAGCCGGGTGAAGGGGGCGGGATAGACTTGCGCCGTCCACTCTTCCGGGGTATTGCCGAGGATATACGCCGTCCGTTCTTTGCCGGGAGCCGCGTCGCCGCGCCGGAAAAGGAGGATGCCGAGCCGCTCCGCGAGTTGCGCGGCGGGGTCGTTGACGATGTCAAAGGGGCCGATCTCCTTGGTGCGCTTGATCGCGTCGGCCTCGTGCGACCAGGCGAAGCGGTAGACGGCGTCCCAGTCCTGCAGCGCGGCGTACGCGCCGAAGAGCAGGGTGCCGCCGTTGCGGTACGGATTGGGAAAGCAATAGTTGAATTCGGTCACCGTGAAGGGCTTGCCGAAAATCCGCGTCGGCATCAATTCACGCGGGGTCGAGGCGAGCTCGAGCACCGGATTGGTGTTGGTGAAGCCAAAGGGCATCCGCCACTCCTGAACCGGGAACGAGGGGTGGTCGTGGTACTGGTGATTGTCGACCAGGTCAAAGTTGTCGCGGATTGCCGAGAGATACGGCGTGGCGTACCAGTTGAGGTCGGTGAGCAGCGCCCGGCAGCCGAGCGAACGGAGAAATTCGCGCTGTTTGGCGAAGTAGCCGCTCCAGAGTTCGGCCAGGAAACGCCGGAACTGCGCTTCATAGGGGTGCGCGCCAAACTCGGGGTGTTTGGCCTGCCATGCTTGGAATTTGGCCACATAGAGGTCGCGGATTACCGGATTCTCGGCGTAGTGCATCGGGCCGTCCTCGTTGACGGTGCAGATGGTGATCAGCGCCGGGTCTTCGCTCCAGTTCATTCCGGTGTAGGGATTGCGGGTGGTCAGCACCGCGCGGGCGAATTTCTGCCAGTCGGCAAAAGCGCCGTCGGAGACCGGGAGCAGCATTTTGTAGTCGGTCATGCTGATCGCGGTGAGTTTGCCGGCGACTTCGGGGATCGCGGCGGGATCGATCTTGCGGATGGTGAAGAGGTCGATCGAGACGTAAAGTCCCTGCTTCTTGAGCGCCGCAAAGAGGTAGTTGAGGGCGTCGAGCCGGTCCGGGGCGAATTCTTTCCCCGACCACTTCGAGAGCTCGGCGTCGTAGTGGTGAATCCGGGCGGTGTTGTAACCCACCATCGCCATCCGTTCCGCAATCCGGTCGGAAAATTCTTTTTCCATATAATTGGCGGTGAAACAGAGATTGGCGCCGTAGAAGCGGACCGGCTTGTCCGGGGCTTCGGCAAAGACGAAACGGCCGTCGCGGGTAGTGAGGTGGCCGTATTTCCCCGCCGGAGCATCGACCAAATCGGAGAAGTCGAGGATCGAGCCCTTGACCGTGCCGCGATCGTCGCCGATCGGCCGCCATTCGGCATTGGGGACGGCCAGCACCGGCTGTTTCGCGGGAAGGCCGATCGCCTCCGCCGAGCCGGACAAGCCGGCGACGAGCCAGCTCTGACCGGGGGCGGCGGCGAGCTCAATGGCGGCGAGCCCGGTGTCCGGCTTGAGTTCGAGCCGGGTGAGGTAGAGTCCCCCCGGCGTCGCTTGGCGGTCGCCGATCCAGACCAGTGCGCCCTGACCGCTCTCGAGCGTCCGGAGCGAATCGACCGCTGCGGCATGGACGCCGCAAGCAAGCGGGAATTGGCTTTCCGAACCGTCCGCGTAACGCACGGTGACGGTCGCCGCCGGGGTGCCGGGCGCGGCGTCTTTGCCGAAGGCGTGGAGAATATACAAATAAGGGTTGCGGCCGGTCGCCGGGATGGTCGCCTTTGCGCCCGGTTCGAGCCGGAGAATTCCGCTTCCCGCGAAGTTGACGCCGCCCGCTTTGCCGGGGGTGAAGCTTTTCAGCGCTTCAATCTCGGCGAAGGGCCGGGTGTTTTTGATTTCGATCGGCGTACTCGCAATGTCGGCGTTGCGGAGCTGGAATTTGAGCACGGCATCGCTGATTTCACCGGTGCCGGGGGCGAAGTAGAGAGAAATCGAGAAATCCTTGCCGCCGAACTGGCGGTCGTCCTGAAAGAGCAGCGCGAATTCGCCGCTCAAGGTCAGTGCGCCGCCGGGGCGCGGGATCGACAAGTTTTTTGCACTCTGCCAGAACCGGTTGCTGTTGGGAATATAGCTTTTGCCAAGCGGAATTTTTTCGCCGTCGACGGTCAGCGTCCCGCCGGCGAAAACATCGCAGGGGAGCGTCAGATTGAGGCCGAGGCGGCCGGTCTTGACCGGGGTGGCGACATTGAAGCGGTATTCCGCCTCCAGCGCGTCCGGCCCTGTGACGGTGAGATTCTCACTCAGCACCGCCTCCGCGCTTCCCCCGGCCAGCGGCAGCCGGAGCCGGGTCTGGTAGCTCCCTTTGGCCGTGACCGGGAAGCCCGGCTCGACCCGGGCCTGCCAGCGCTGGTCGGCATTGCGCCAGTCGGCGCTGAAGTGCATCACCGCGATTTTGACCGCTTCCACCTCGAGCGCGCCGCGATCGTTGACTTTGACGCCGGGGATCAGCTCGGCGGCCGAAACGACACCGCAGCAGCACGCCGCGCCCAACAACAGGAGAAGTTTTTGCATGGTTCCGCCCTTTGGATTGCAAAATTACCCTTGAGCCAATTTCAAAAGTCCTTTCGGTCGCCCGGAAGGTTGGTTTTCCCGCCTGACCGGGAGCGATTTCGGGACATACCGCTTGGGGGTATGCCCCTCAATCTACCCGATCATGCGGAAAAACCTCCGCTTCCGGATCGTTCCCGAAATTACTTTTGCAATCGGCTCCCTTGATATTCGATCGATACCATCTGGTGACAGGTGAATTGGTCCACTGTGAATTCACAACGGCCGTCGCGGATCGCAAAATCGATCGGGAGGCCCTGCGGTTCGAGTTTGACCGCTTTGACCGGGCGCTCAACTTTGAGCGAGCACTTGACGTCGTGAAGCGGCAGCAGCTCCTCGATCACTTCGACTTCGCGGGTGAGAAAGGGCGAGCCGGGGACGCTGCCGCCGCGTTTGACGATGTTGCCGTAGAGCAAGTGGACGATGTCGCGCCCGGCTCCGGCATCGCGGGTCACAGTGGCGCGGGCAAGCGAGGGGAGGGAGCTCTTGAACCGGATGTCCTGCCCCAGCGCCGCCTGCAACACCTTGGTCACGAACTGACGGAACGCCACCGCGCCGGAGCGCCGGTAGACGGTGAAGACGGGATACGCGAAGTAAGTGAGGTTGCCGCGGATCGCTCCCGCCGCAAACCCGTTCGGCTCCGGCCGGTTGGGGGTGTGCTGGTGCGACGAAAAATGCCGGTAGTCGCGGTTGAAGTAGGGATCAAAGACGGCTCCGAGCGACTTGCCGGTGGTCGCCTTGAAGTTCTCCGCCCGGCCGTAGACCACAAAGGGCGAATCGCAGAACTCCGGCGCGAACTCCGGCGCGGGGAGACAGTACGAGGGATCGAATTCGCTCTCCCCGGCGAACACCCCGCCGAGGTCGAAACCGGCGTCGATGCCGCTTTTGCCGGACAGCACCAGCTTGCCGCCGGAGGCGAGGTACTTCGCCAGTTTTTCGCGCAACTCCGGGCCGACTTCGATGGTGTCGGGGAGGATCAGCATTTTGTAGGAACTGAAATCCATCGCCGGAGCGAGCACGTCAAAGGTGAAATGCCCCTCCAGCAGCAGCCGGGTCACCCCGGTGTCGCCGTCGCTGCAATGCTCCTTGCCGTCGCCGGCGGCAAAGGCCTCCTGCGGGATCACCCCGATGTCGGCGAGGTTGACCGCGTTGACGCAGAAGGGCTCTTTGGCGGCGACTTCGCGGTAGGCTTCGCCGATGATCCGGTAGGTTGATTCATCGAGGCGGCCGGAGGGATGGAGCTGGTCGCCGACACTGCATCTGGCCCCCTGGGCGATCATCGCGGCGCATTCGTAGCGGAGCGCATTGGGGTGCTTGAAGCCGCCGAATTCCCCCCACGAGGAGTGGAATTTACCGGTCATGCCGAGGAAGTCGAGCCCGGTTTTGCGG
>CAZRFG010000088.1:0-11904 GCA_964599205.1 uncultured Victivallaceae bacterium | reverse complement strand
TTTCGCCGCGCCGGTCCCGGTCGCGGCATTTTTTTCGGCTTCCGCCTTGGCTTTTACTTCGGCTTCCGCCTTGGCTTTCGCCTCGGCTTCGCCTTTTGCTTTGGCCTCGGCGGCGGCTTTGGCTTTGGCCTTCGCTTCCGCTTTGGCTTTGGCGTCGGCCTCGGCTTTCGCTTTGGCTTCGGCTCTGGCTTTGGCCTGTTTTTCCGCTTCGGCTTTGTCGCGGGCCTGCTTTTCCTTGAGCCGGCGTTCGTTTTCAGCCTTGGCTCTGACCGCGTTTTCGCGCTGGGTGCGATTCCAGCGCAGATAGTTGAGTTCGTTCACCGTGCTTTCGAGGCGATTCAGCAGCTGGGAGCGCTCGCCGCCCTCGTCGCTCAACTGGCGGACGAGGTCGTTGCGCTCCTCCGCCAGAGCGTTTTCGCGTTCTTCCTCGGTCGGCGCTTTTTCACGGGCGGCGGTCAGTTCCCAGAGCTCCATCACGGTGGCGTTCTGGGTGCGTTTGGCGCGGCCGTAGCGGTGACTGCCGATGTTGACCGCGACGAAAACCTGTCCCGGCACCTCGGCTGAACTGCGGCCGATTTCCTTGAGTTCAAAGTAGTACTGGAACAAATTGCGCATCCGCCGCGCTTCGCCGCTGCCGGCGTAGATGAACACCCGTTTGCCGTCCTTGAGCATTGCCTTGAAGCGCTCGATAAAGAGCTTGTTGAGCTCATTCTGGCGCATTTTACCGAGTTTTTGCTGAAGCGCTTCGGCCCGCGATTTCTGGAGCCAGATCGCTTCGCCGCGGATGGTCTGCTCGGTGATCCGCTTGATCTGGGCAAGATAGAGGAAGTTATTCGGATAAAGCAGATATTTGCGGTCGAAATCGAGTTCGCAGAGAATCTGGTCGTGCGAAATCACCAGCGCGCCGTCAGGAAGATTGGCGCGGGCGAAGTCGACGTTCTGGGCCAGCCGGCGGTCGTCGAGCGACTTGATTTCACAGAGCTGAATGATCCCGGGCACCCCCCAGATCACTTGCAGCAGCGCGACTCCGGCGACCGCCCAGAGGACGCAGCGCGAGCTTCGCTTGCGCAAAAGCAAGCGCAGTCCGCCCGCGCCGAGGATGTAAAAGGCCGGCAACAGCGGCACCAGAAACCGGAGATAACTCGCGCTCCGCCCGTCCGGAGCCCAGTAGTAGGTCATGTAGAGGCACAGCGTCGGCAGGATCCAGACCAGCCAGAACAGCATCCGTTTCCAGCGCATCCGGCCCGGCCGCAGGAACAGCGCGAACATCAAGACCGCCGCCGGGCCGACCCCGTCGCGCATGATGTCGGGGAGATAGAGCCGCAGATTGAGCATCATCGAACTCAGTTGAAACGCCGACGCTTCGCCGGTCAGCGCGTAGCCGCTCAAAAAGATCGAGCCGAAGGCCCAATAGTGGAAATAGGCGATCGCTCCGTACGGAATCGCCGCCCCCAGCCCGAGCGCCCCGGCGAGCCACCAGAAGCGTTTGCCGCGAAAATAGCACAGCGCGTAAATCCCCGGCACCGCGATCAGCATGAAGTCGGTGTAGCGGATGCCGGTGCAGAACCCGATCAGCACGCCGCCGAGAATGGCCAGCGGAATGCTGTAACGGTATTTGCGGCTGTGCGCCGCGCCGAGAAACGCCGCCATCCCCCAGAGGAAGAGCGACAGACTTGGAGTATGCGAGTTGCGCGAGAGCCCGAGGAACGAGATCACCGGGGTCAGCGCCATCATCCACGCCACCAGCAGTGCGAAGAGCTGCGGCAGGAAGAAGCGCGCCACGCAATACGCCGCCGGAATCGCCGAAACCGCTCCGGCCACGGTGAGGTAAAAGCCCGCGCCGTTGCCGAACAGCCGGTTGGCCGCCCCGATCAGCGCCGGATAGCCGGGGGGATATTTGGGGAAGAACTCGTGGCGGTCGTTTTCCACCCACATCGACCCGATGAATTCAAATTCATCGCCGGAGGTGCGATAAAACTGACCGCTGTCTCCGATGATCCGGCCGAAGACATGGTAGGCGTTCTGATCGCCGCCGCCGGGCATGCCGGGTACGAAGTAAGCCAGCAAAACGAGGCCGTAGACCAGGGTGATGACTCCGAGCGCGCCGAAAACAAAAAAATTCTTCCGCATTGATTTTCCTTATGCAAATGGTAATTTTCCGAAGACTTTTACACTTTGACGCCGAATTCCGCAATATATTCGATGCCGGCGGTGAAAAAAACAGGAAAAGGCGCCGCTTCATTTGCGAACGGCGGAAAATTCCCGGATACGACTTTGCCGGCAGGCTGCTGTTTGGGGTGAATCCGGAGTCGGCGACCCGGGATTCACCGGCGGTCATTTGGTTTTGGCGCGGTTGTCCGGCTCCGCGGCGGTTTTCTCGTTGGCGACGCGTTTTTCCCGCAGTTTTCGTTCGTTTTCGGCTTTGGCCCGGGCGGCGGCTTCGCGCTGGCTCCGGCTGACGCGCAGATTGGTCAGCTCGGTCACCGTATTTTCGTAGCGATTGAGCATCTGAGTGCGTTCGCCGCCGTCGTCACCGAGTTGGCGGGCGAGGTCGGTGCGCTCTTCCTGGAGCGAGGTCTCGCGTTCGAGTTCGGTCGGGGCTTTGTCGCGGGCGGCGACCAGTTCCCAGAGCTCCATCACCGCGACGTTCTGAGTCCGTTTGACGATGCCGTAGCGGTTGCTGCCGACATTGACCGCGACGAAGACCGAGGCGGGTACTTCGCCTGGACTGCTGCCGGTTTCCTTGAGCTCAAAATAGTTCTGGAAGAAGTTCCGCAGCCGCCGCGCTTCCGAGCTGGAGCCGTAGAAATAGATCTTTTTGCCGTCTTTGAGCATCGCTTTGAAGCGCTCGATGAAGAGTTTGCTCAAGTCCGCCTGGCGCATGGTGCCGAGTTTCTGCTGGAGCGCCTCGGCGCGGGCTTTCTGGAGCCACAGGGCTTCGCCGCGGATGGTCTGCTCGGTGATCCGGTTGATCTGGGCGACGTTGAGCATCGAGGTCGGGTAGAGGAGATAGTTTTCTTCAAAGTCAAGCTCATTGAGGATGCTTTCGGTCGCGAGCAGCAGCGCGCCGGGGGGCAGGTTCGTTTTTGCGAAATTGATATTCAACGCGAGTTTGCGGTCTTCAAGCGCCTTGGTTTCGCAGTGGTTGATGATGCCGGGGAGCCCCCAGACGAGTTGCAGCGCCGCCGTCACCGCCACCGCCCAGTACACGGTCCGGGCGTTGCGTTTGGCCAGCAGCAGCCGCAGTCCGCCCGCGCCGAGGAGGTAAAAAGCGGGCAAGAGCGGCACCAGGAAGCGGAGGTAGCTGGCGCTCTTGCCGTCCGGAGCCCAGTAATAGGTGAGGTAGAGTCCCAGCGTCGGCAGGATCCAGCTTCCCCAGAAAAGCACCCGCTTCCAGCGATAGCGCCCCGGCCGCAGCAGCAAGGCGAACATCAGCACCGCCGCCGGCCCGACCCCGTCGCGCAGAATGTCGGGGAGATAGAGCCGCAGATTGAGCGCAAGCGAACTCAGCTTGAACGCCGAATCCTCGCCGGTCAGGCTGTACCCGCTGCGGAAGATCGAGCCAAAGGCCCAGTAATGGAAGTACGCGATCGCCCCGTACGGAATCGCCGCCCCCAGCCCGAGCGCGGCGGTGATCAGCCAGAAACGCTTGCCGCGGAAGTAGCACAAAGCGTAAATCCCCGGCACCGCGATCAGGAGAAAGTCGGTATAGCGGATCCCGGTGCAGAAGCCGATCAGGAGGCCGCCGAGGAAAGCCAGCGGCATCGCATAACGATATTTCCGGGTATGGGCCGCGCCGAGGAACGCGGCCATCCCCCACAGGAAGAGGGCAAGGCTGGGGGTGTGGGAGTTGCGCGAAATTCCCAGCCAGGCGATTTCCGGGGTGAGAACGAGCATCCACGCCGCCAGCAGCGCGAAGAGCTGGGGCATAAAAAAGCGCGCCACGCAGTAGAGCGCCGGCACCGCCGACACCGCCCCGGCGACGGTCAGGTAAAAGCCCGCTCCGGTGCCGAAAATCCGGTTGGTCGCCCCGATCAGCGCGGGGTAGCCGGGCGGATATTTGGGAAAGAACTGATGACGGTCATTCTCGACCCACATCGCCCCGACGTATTCGAACTCGTCGCCGACCGTGCGGTAGAAGCGGCCGTGGTCGGCGATGTCGCGGGCAAAGCCGTGATAGGCGTTCTGGTTGCCGCCGCCGGGGATGCCGGGGACGAAATAGCTCAGGAGAAACCAGGCGTAGACGACGGTGATCAGTCCGAGGGTACCGAAAACAAGAACGTTCTTTTTCATTGAAATTTCCATCCGGTCGCGTTAGAATTACTCACTTTATTTCACTTTGACGAAGGGACTGGAAAGATATTGGATGAAAAACAAAAAAACCTTGGAGAAAGGTATTTTTCGACTTGATTTTCCGGGGTTTTCCACTATATTTTTATATGTGTGAAAACCTGTCATGAAGGCCGAAAAAAATGACTCCCCGGGAACTCAGTGCGTTGCGCGAAAAATGCCGTGCCGGACGGCGGAAACTCAAACGGTATGCCTATACCCAGAGTTTCGGCCGCCTGTCCGACCGTCTCGGCGACGACGAGGGGCCGGGATTCGGCGGGACGGTGGCCGCCCGCAATCTTTTCGGCCTCGGGGCGGCGTTGCTGTTCGGGATCGGCCTCTATTTTGTTATTTTTTAACCCAAAGACCGGATCATGAAAAAAGTTACCGATGATATCGCCGGAGCCTTTGACCGCTGTGTGGAGGCGTTGTCGCTCAACGAACTTTCGCGCCGGACCGGGATCGGGATGTACACCTTGCGCAAGTTCGCCACCCGCCAGACCAACCACATCCGCGAAGAGACCTGGGACAAAATCTACCCGGTGATCAAGCCGTATCTCGGCAACCATCTCCAGGAGCAGTCCGAGATTCCCCCGCGGATCGGCCCGCCGGCCCGCCGGCATCACGATCTGGTGGATCTTTTGAGCGACCAGAAAGTGCTGCTCGACACCTTTGGCGCGCTCTCCGCCCGCGATCAGGCCGAGCGCCTGGCCAAAATCGCCGCCGAGGCCGGACCGGACGCGCATCCCTACGAACTTGGCAGCCTGACGCATGAGGAAAACCGCCTGCTCGGCTGCTTCGACGCGCTGCCGGAGCCGCGGAAACAGGAAATTCTGCTGAGTCTCGTCGACTACGCGACGCTCGAAGTGAAGAAGCAGCGCAAAGAGCTGTTCTGACCCTCTGTTCCCCGATCGATTCCGCCGCTCCTTTCCGGAGCGGCGTTTTTTTGTCGCCGCAGCGGGCGAAAAAAAACGGGGAACCGTGTTGCGGTTCCCCGTTGAGGTGCGGGAAGCTTGGCTTATTCGCCCATTTCCTTGAGCGCGGCCTTGCGGCTCAGCCGGATCTTGCCGGACTGGTCGATGTCGATCACCTTGACCGAGACGAAATCGCCTTCCTGGCAGATGTCGGCGACCTTGTTGACCCGGTAGTCGGCCATTTCCGAAATGTGGAGCAGACCGTCGAGGCCGGGCAGGATTTCGACGAACGCGCCGAAGTCGCGCACGGTGACCACCTTGCCGCGGTAGATCTTGCCGATTTCCGCTTCGGCGGTGGAGCCGAGGATGCGGTCCTTGGCCTTTTCGATGCGTTCCTTGTCCGGGGCCATGATCTTGACGTTGCCGTCGTCGTCGACGTCGATCGAGACGCCGAGTTCGTCGGTGATGGCGCGGATATTCTTGCCGCCGGGGCCGATCAGGGCGCCGATCTTCTCCGGATTGATCCGGATCATTTCCATGCGCGGCGCGTTGGGGCTGATGTCGGCGCGCGGCGCCGGGATGCAGCTCTCGATCACGTCGAGGATCTTCATCCGGGCGACCCGGTTGCGTTCCATCCCTTCGCAGAGGATTTCAATCGGAATGCCGGGGAGCTTGAGGTCAAGCTGGAAGCCGGTGATGCCGTCGCGGGTGCCGCAGACCTTGAAGTCCATGTCGCCGAAGTGGTCTTCCGAACCGATGATGTCGGTGAGCAACAGGTACTTGCCGTCGTCGCCGGTGACCAGCCCGCAGGAGATCCCCGCCACCGGGGCGGTGATCGGCACGCCGGCCGCCATCAGCGAGAGGGTCGCGCCGCAGACCGAGGCCATCGAAGTCGAGCCGTTGGAGCTCATCACTTCGGAGACGCAGCGCACGGTGTACGGGAAGTCTTCCGGAACCACCTTGGCAACCGAGCGCTCGGCGAGGTCGCCGTGGCCGATTTCGCGGCGGCCGGGACCGGTGATCCGGCCGACTTCGCCGACGCTGAAGTTCGGGAAGTTGTAGTGCAGATAGAAACGCTTGTTGCCGTTGCCGGCGGCGTTGCTGATGCGGTCGAATTCCTGCGAATCCTTGTCGTTGCCGAGGGTGGTGATCACCAGCGCCTGGGTTTCGCCGCGGCTGAAGAGCGCGCTGCCGTGAACCACCGGCAGAATGTCGATTTCCGCCGAGAGCTGGCGGATTTCGTCGACCGCACGGCCGTCGGCGCGGAATCCCTTGTTGAGGATCAGCGAACGGGTGGTGACTTCGACCAGGTGGTCAAAGGCCTTCGCGGTTTCGAGCGCGAAATCGGCGTCCGAGAGCGTGGCGAAGTCGGCGCGAATGGCGGCGCGAGCGCCTTCGCGGATCTCGTCGAGCACCGCCATCCGGTCCTGTTTGGCGGGGACGGTACAGGCCGCTTCAATCCGGTCGGCGGAGTAGGCGTTGACCGCATCCTGGAGCGCCGGGGGCACCGGGTAGAGTTTCGGGGTCTTTTTGGCTTTGCCGGCGACCGCGGCCAGCTCAAGCTGGGCGACGCACTGGGCTTTGACGATTTCGTTGGCGAAGAACATCGCTTCGCGCAGTTCCGCTTCGCTGCAGAACTTGGCCTCGCCCTCGATCATGATCACCTTGTCGGGAATCCCGGCGTAGATCAGGTCGATGGTCGACTTTTCGATTTCTTCGTGGGTCGGGTTGGCGACCAGTTTGCCGCCGACTTTGCCGACCCGGACCGCGCCGATCGGGCCCTGAAAGGGCAGATCGGAGAGCACCAGCGCGGCGGACGCGCCGAGCATCACCAGCACGTCGGGCTCGTTTTTGCCGTCGGCGCTGAGCAGCAGGCTCTGGATCTGGACTTCATCGAAGAACCCTTCCGGGAAGAGCGGGCGCAGCGGGCGGTCGGTGACCCGGCAGGTCAGGATTTCCTTGTCGCTGGGGCGGCCTTCGCGTTTGATGTAGCCTCCGGGGAATTTGCCCGCGGCGCTGTACTTTTCGCGGTAGTCGACCTGGAGCGCGAGGAAGTCGGTGCCGGGACGGGCGGGGCCGGAGCAGGCCGCGGCGAGGACGATGGTGTCGCCGAGCCGGACCAGACAGGAGCCGGCGGCGAGGTTGGCCATTTTGCCGGTGGAAATTTCCATCGTCTTGTCGCCGACCTGGAACGATACTTTGTGTTCAGCCATGATAGATGTCTTTCTTTTGACCGGGCCGATTGCGGAAATGCCCTGAACTGAAGCCGGTGGGAGGCAAATTTCCCGCCGGTCCGGTGAAGCGTTTCGGCAATCAGCCCGAAATGTTAATCGATCATCTTCCGGCCGGTTGCTCGCGGAATCGCGGTGACAGCTCCTGATCTTTGACCAGGCTCTGGCAGCGTCCGAATTCCACTTTCCGCACCGGAAAACAATCACTCAATTAGAGTAATATACTGCTTTTCGGCTTGAATGCAAAGAACTTTGGGTCTTTTTTACGTTTTTTCCCGGCACGGCGCCCGATGGCGGCGCTACTGCTGTGACTTGCAATTGGACTGTCACGTGACTGCGGCGGGTGATTGACGACCTGGTGCCGGGGGCGCTGGTAATCCCGAATCGCGCCACGGGTGACCCTGGCGCTGCCGGTGATCTACGGCTGACGGACGTGCTGCCGGCGAAATTCCGTCAGCAGCGCCGGTTGCGCGAAGACAAAAACGGTGTTATCGCAACAGAATTACTTCGTCGATAACGCATAGAGCGCGATCGCGCCGAACATCATCGCGGCGGCGATGCCGCGCCGGATCCACACCGCGCGCGGCACTTTGGTCTCCAGATGGGCGTGGCCGAGGTGGGCGAGCAGCACTCCCGCCGCCAGCGAAATCGGCCCCCGCAGCGCCTGGACCACGTTGCCGAAGGCCGCCCCGAGGTAGCCGAAGCAGACGAAAAAGCAGAGAATCCCGCCGCCCCAGCAGAGGGCGTAGTAGAACGAGTCGCGCACGGTTTGCCACTTGAGTTTGAGCGCGACCGCGCCGGGGATCATCAGCAGCGCCACCAGGAGGTTGTTGAGGTTGGTGGCGATCAGCGCCGCGTGGAGGGTGTTGGGGAGTCCGATCGCCACCACCAGCATTCTCACCCCGATGTCGCTCCAGGCGTAAAAGGTCACCGCGAGCAGGAGATAGCCGAGCCCGTCGAGCTGGAATTTGCCGCCCTTCTGGTAATTCATCAGCGCCGCCGCCGGCAGCGTCAGCGACAGGGCGACGATCTGGCCGGCGTTGTAACGGTAGCCGAAAAAGAGGAAGAGGAACACCGGCACCAGCAGCACCTTGAGCCCGGTCAGCGAAGCGATCCGCGACGACTCGATCCGGCGCAGCGCCTGAAAAAAACAGATCTGCCCGGCGATAAAACAGAGCGAACAAAGCAGCAGGGGGCCGGTGAGGCTCCAGCGCAGCACCGCCGCGGGCGTGGTGAGCGGGAACACCGCCAGCGAGATCAGCCCGAGGATCAGCTGCGAAGAGACCAGCAGCATCAATGGACTCCCGTGCCGGGCGAGGAAGTGGCGCGAAAAAAAGTAGGCCGAAGCCTGAAAACAGGCGGTGATGACACCGAACAGAATGCCGATAAACATGAGATTTCTCCGGATTGATAATCCGGTTAAGATACTCCTTTTTTTTGCTTTTCGCAACCCGGCGGGTGGAAAAAATCTGTCGATGGTGCTACATTGAGGCGAATTAGAAGGAACAATCGATGAAAATCATCCATTTCTCCGATCCGCACGCCGGGGGCCCGGCGGAAGATTGGCTCGCTTACATCGACAAACGCTGGGTCGGGGTGTTCAACTACCGCTTCCGGCGGCGTTTCCGGCACGACCTGGCCAAGCTGGAGCGGGCGGTCGAATACATTCTCAAGGCCCGGCCCGACGTGGCGATCTGCACCGGCGACCTGACCAGCACCGGCCAGCCGGGGGAATTTGAAAAGGTGCGGCCGATCCTGGCTCCCTTGCGCGATTCCGGGATTCCGGTGATCTACACCCCCGGCAACCACGACTGCTACGTCACCCGGCCGCAGTGCGTGGCGGCGGTCAATGAGATGGTCGAGTATCTTTCCGGCGGCGAAGATCGTTTCAGCGAGTTTCCCAAAGTCCGCACCATCGGCGGCTGCGACTTTCTCATCGTCAACACCAGCCGTCCGTCGAATCTGCTTTGTTCGTGGGGATTTTTGACCGCGCCGGACGCTGCTTTCATCGCGGAGCAGTGCCGCCGGCCGCACGACCGGCCGCGGATTCTGGTCAATCACTATCCGATTTTCGAGGATCACCCGATTTTGCGGATGCGCCACCGGCTTTTCGGCGAAAAGGCGGTCCGGAACCTGATCGAAGCGGGGGTGCTCGACTTGTCGCTCTGCGGCCACGTCCACGCGCCGTACTGCCGGATCGACGCCACCGGCCGCGGCGAAAACTGCGCCGGCTCGGTTACCCGCAACGGCTCGATGGTGGAGATCGAGTACGACCCCGCCGCCGACGTCTTCCGCTACCAGACGATTAAGCTTTGAAAAAATAGAAGAATCTGATTCCGGCGGCAGAGCCTTCGTCTACTTTCTGTTTCTATAGCGTAAAAATTATGCTGATTACTTGCAAGTTCCATATCAGGAAGATATCGTATTGATCAGAATCAAAGCAAGGCGAATCGGAGATGTAAATTTTCCTGGCAAACTCTTGTCAGTTGGCGGAAAAGCTACATCCACGAGGGGCAAGGATGGCATGATTTTTTTGAATAGCCTCAATTTTTTTTGAGATTTGAATTAATGTATTGATCATTTTCGAGGCGATTATATGCTATTGTTAATAATTTTTATTTCAATTATGGCGACCATTTTATGGTATTACGGTGCAATTAGAGAAAAGCGAAAAAAAATTGAATTTCGTACATGCATTTCCGAGCAAGAATTTTATTCATTGTTTCTCCAAATAAAAAAGAAGTCATTATTGGACGAAAAAGAGGTGATTAAAATATTAAAATATATAGCTAAAAGTCTTCATCTTTCTTGGGAGAAATTACGACCGAGTGATTCGATGAAGTTCTTGGGCCCCGCTGATGGATGGGAATATGATGATGAAATAAATGATTTTTTTCAATATTTCAAAAATATTTTAACGAACGAATCCTCTTTGGCGGATCTAATTGAACTCTTTGAAGATGATAAATTTATGTTTGATAAAATCAAGAAATAAAAACTTATCGGTAATTGAAATTGGAGATGGGATTGGTTCCACTCTTTGTAGCGTGAATTAAGTTAAATTGAATTGGTGCCATTCTGAATTGAATTGGTGATGGAATTGGTGCCATTCAGTAGGGCTGTGAAATGAATATTAAACATAGAATTGTTCATGATTTTACCGAAGAACAAAAAGTAATTATGGCAGGCTTTAATATTGATGTCAATGTCGGTTCTCGGGATATTTATTGGATTAAAGAATCTCATCCGGACTGGCAGTCTCTCGCTCCATTGCTGAAAGAATGGAAAGTGAACGATATTCTATATCCTGAATTTACCAAAACGGAACTTGAGAATGCATCCTATCTTAGCATGAATGCGAACTTGCATACCGGTTATCCGATGCCGGAGGACGACTTTGATTATATCAAAGTAATTTATGGAGTAAAAAACGAAGAAGGTCCTCTCAAAATCGGCTTGGAGCAAAAATTTCCATTCCACATGAGAGGCGAACCGCCGTGGGGCACTCGGCAATTGATCCAGATGCACTGGGAATACGGCTTTTTTTTCACCAAACCGGAAATATGGGAGAGCGTTTTCAGGCCGTTTGGAATTGAGATATTTCCGGTAATCAAGCATTCAACCGGAAAATATCTAACCACTGTGGTGCAATTAAAATCACAGGGACAGTCGCCTGCAAAATTAATGCTTGACGGTTGTCCTTACGAAGATACGCCTCAAGGAATCAAAAATTACAGATTGCAAGGTCTGTATGCAAAAGGATTTATTCCGGCATTTGAATTTGATCCCGGATTGCACTATTTCACCACTCAGGAATATTACGGCAGTGGTGGCGCGGCAAACCACATTGTCGTGGTGTCTCAGGAATTGTTTCAGGCGATTCAGAAAAATAAACTGAAAGGAGTTAATTTCTTGCCGTTATTAAATCCTCCGTGCCATGCTTCTTGAGTTAATAGAAATTAAGGCAATTGGTGACATTGGCTATAAAATATTTCAAATAAATGGATTAATAGATATATTTCTCTAGGAAGGTCAATTGCGATAGAAAAGCAACTAAAGGCATGAGACGCTTAAGTCGCCGTCAGCTTGATGGATGGGATTTATTTATTTGTAATAACATTATAATAAAATGTATATAATTAATTAAATAATTTTAGTATAGATGAAAAACAACATTGAAAAAAAGCAATAACATATGATATTAAAAATGAATATTCCATATAATTGGCCTTTCAGTGATTCCCCGAATGTTGCAGTGTTCACATCAAAAAAAAATTCTCTCTGGAGAAGATGATATTTGTTATGTAACTCATGATAAGGATGACGGAGCTTGGCAATTTCATCCTTTATGTGGCACAGATGAATTTGATGCGGCTGTCGCAGGAGTAAATACCATATGCGAAATTGACACAAGTAGCTTGAAGCTCGCC
>CAZRFG010000087.1:0-11952 GCA_964599205.1 uncultured Victivallaceae bacterium | reverse complement strand
GTTTTGCCGGTGCCGATCGCCCAGACCGGTTCGTAGGCGAGGATCAACTGGCCGACGGTGGCGGCGTCAAGCCCTTCGAGGCCGCCCGCAAGCTGGGTGTGGAGCACCTTTTCAGTCACGCCGCCTTCGCGTTCGGCCAGCGTTTCGCCGATGCAGACGATCGGCTTGAGGCCGGCGGCCAGCGCCGCCTTGATCCGGCCGTTGACCGTCTTGTCGGTTTCGCCGAAGTACTGGCGGCGTTCGCTGTGGCCGATGATCACGTATTCGACGCCGGCTTCCTTGAGCATGTCGGCGGAGATTTCGGCGGTGAAGGCGCCGTTCTTTTCCCAGTGGACGTTCTGCGCGCCGACCTTGACATTGCTGCCGCGGGCGGCGTCAACCACCGCCGACAGCGTGGTGAAGGGCGGGCAGACGATGATTTCCGCCTGGCACGGGCAGATGTCGGCCACCAGCGGCTTCAGCGCTTCGACCAGCGCTTTGCCTTCGGCGGCGGTTTTGTTCATTTTCCAGTTGCCGGCGATCACCAGTTTTGCAGCCATAATCTTACTTCCTGTCATATTCTTAAGGTTTAAAAAACGAAGTCGAACGTTTCACAATATCACACCAATCCGTTTTTTCAAGGTTCCTTTGTTAAAAAACGATGAAATACGGAGACCCCGGCAACGGGTCTGCATTTGTCCGGCGGCGCGGCCCCTGCCGCGCCGCCGCCGAAGTTGTTCAGTTTTGCTCAGTTGCCGTAGCGGGCGAGATCGCCGAGCATCTCCTCGATCCGCAGCAGCTGGTTGTATTTGGCGATCCGGTCGGTCCGCGACAGCGAACCGGTTTTGATCTGGCCGGCGTTGGTCGCCACCGCGAGGTCGGCGATCGAGGTGTCCTCGGTTTCGCCGGAACGGTGGCT
This sequence comes from uncultured Victivallaceae bacterium, assembly GCA_964599205.1. Lineage (GTDB taxonomy): Bacteria > Verrucomicrobiota > Lentisphaeria > Victivallales > Victivallaceae > JAVBUI01. The sequence goes on along the minus strand of CAZRFG010000087.1, from coordinate 11,054 downwards.
GATCACCGCGGTGTAACCCGCGCGGTGGGCCATTTCGATCGCATCGAGCGTTTCGGTCAGGGTTCCGATTTGATTCACTTTGATCAGGATCGAGTTGGCGGCGCCGAGCTCGATGCCGCGGGCCAGGTACTCGACGTTGGTGACGAAGAGGTCGTCGCCGACCAGCTGGCAGCGGTCGCCGAGGCGGTTGGTCAGCGCTTTCCAGCCTTCCCAGTCGGATTCGGCCATGCCGTCCTCGATCGAATCGATCGGATAGCAGCGGGTCAGTTTCTCGAGGTAATCGATCTGCGCCGCGGCGTCGCGTTTGAGCCCGGCGGGACCTTCGAACTTGCTGTAGTCGTAGATGCCGTCGCGGAAAAATTCGCTGGCGGCGCAGTCAAGGCCGATGGTGACGTCGCTGCCCGGCTTGTAACCGGCGCTCTCGATCGCCTTCATGATGCAGTCGAGCGCCTCCTCGGTGCCGCCGGCGAAGCAGGGGGCGAAACCGCCCTCGTCGCCGACCGCGGTCGAGAGCTTGCGGAGCTTGAGCAGCGCCTTGAGACTGTGGAAGACTTCGGCGCCGGTCCGCAGCCCTTCGGCGAAACAGCTCGCGCCGACCGGACGGATCATGAATTCCTGAAAGGCGATCGGGGCGTCGGAGTGAGAGCCGCCGTTGATGATGTTCATCATCGGCACCGGCAGCACTTTGCCGTTGACCCCGCCGAGGTAGCGGAAAAGCGGGAGTTCAAGTTCGGTCGCCGCCGCCCGGGCCACCGCCAGCGAGACCCCGAGGATCGCGTTGGCCCCGAGTTTCTCCTTGGTCTTGGTGCCGTCGAGGTCGATCATCGCCTGGTCGACGCCGATCTGATCCATCGCGTCGATGCCTTCGATTTCCGGAAAAATTTTGTCGTTGACGTTGGCGACCGCGCGCAGCACCCCTTTGCCGAGGTAGCGCTTTTTGTCGCCGTCGCGCAGTTCAAGCGCCTCGTTGCTGCCGGTCGAAGCGCCGGAGGGCACCGCGGCGGAGGCGGTGACGCCGCTCTCCAGTTCGACTTCGACTTCAATCGTCGGATTGCCTCTGGAATCGAGAATTTCCCGGGCGTGGACTTCGTAGATTGCTGACATGATTCACCTCGCTTTGTAACGCAGTTTCCGATAGATTGACAACTGGCGCAACAGCCGTTCCCGGCCGTCGAACTCTTTTTCCTTTAACAGCGCCGCCAACTCGGTGGCGGTCGGCTCGGCCTCCTTGGCCAGGATACCCGCGCGGCGGAGCTTCTCCAGCCGGCGGTAATAGGCATGGATCAATCTCGCCTTGGCCGGATTCGCCACCCGGCGCCGGCGGCGGCGGAGCCAGAACCAGCCGGATGCGCCCGCCACCGCGATGATACTATAGCACCACCACGGCACTTGCGCCAGCAACGAAGTCGCGGTGAACACCCATCCCGCCACCGTACCGCGCTTGAGATGGGCGAAAAGCTGGGCCAGCAGCAGCGACCCGGCATCGAGATAGCGCCGCACCGACTCCCCGGTGCGGCCGGCGATCGGCGGAGTCGGCGGGGTCGGCTCCAGCAGCACCCAGGCGCCGCTTTTGCGGTCAAATGCCTCGACCCAGGCGTGGGCGTTGCCGAGCCGGGCAAGGTAACTGCCGCGCAGCAGCCCGGGCTCCTCGCAGACGAAACCGGTGACGTAGCGCGCCGGCACCCCGGCGCGGCGCAACAGCAGTGTCAGCGAGGAGGCGAAAAGCTCGCAGTGCCCGGCCCGCCGCTTGGTCAGGAATTCGATCACCGGATCGTTTTCCGGGTCCGGCCGGAATTCCTGCGAGTAGCTGAACCCGGCGGCGAAATACTTCAGCAGTTTATCGGCTTTCTCCTGGAACGGGAGCTTTTCGGAGATGCCGTTCCGCTGCAGAACCACCCCCAGGTCATCGCGCAGCCGCCGGGGCACCTGGAGAAATTCCGAGCGCCGGCCGTCGGCGCAGAACTCGCGTTTGCCCGCTTCGCCGGAGTAGACCCGGAGTCCGCCGCTCGACTCCCACTCGCGCATCCGCAGCGTTCCCGAGGGTTCGATCTGGACCCGGTCGGCGATCATCTCAAAAGTCTCGGCCCGGGCGGAGTGATACAGCAGATCGGTTTTCAAATTGCGCGAGACGAACATTTCAAAGGAATTTCCGCGCCGCCCCGCCGGCGGCACTTCCGCAAGCAGCGTAAAAAAATGGGTGCCGAGCAGCTCCCCGGCGCTGTCGCGGGGGAGTTCGCGCGCCACCTCGGCGTCGCGGTTCTGCCAAACCCCGTCCTGATAGACGGTGTAGATGCGTCCGCGCAGATACCCGGGCGGGCCTTTGGCGCCGACCGCCTCGATCACCACCTGGGCTTCGTTGCGGCGCAGTTCGGACGACAGCGTTTCGTACAAATTGACCTGATTGGCGCTGAAGACCCGTTCCGCCGGCATCAAATTCTGAATCCGCCGCATGCCGACCCGGAAGAGGAAATTCTCAAACGCCCGGACTTCGGATTCGTATTTGAGGTAGGCGGTGTACATCCCCAGCACGGTCAGCGGGATCAGCAAAAGCAGCACGAGCTCCCAGCGGATCCGCCGCCGCCGCGGCGCGATCAGGAAAAACAAGACGCTCCACACCGTCAGCACCAGCAGCGACGGATAGAGAATCCGCAACTGGACGAGCACCCCGCTCAGCTCCGGCAGCCGTTGAAGCCTGGCCGCCCGGTTCTGAATGTCGCCGCCGAAACTCAGCGCCGCCAGCGCCGCCCCCGCCGCCAGACCGATGGTCAGCTCGCGTTTACCGAACAGGGCCGACAGCACCGCGCCGTAGCAGAGCAGCGGCACAATCCACTCCGGATGCACCAGCTGGGCGAGGAAGCTGAAGCGATCGCTGCGCAATGGGAACGTCTGGTCGAAAAGCACCGTCAGCACCATCAGCGCCAGTACCAGGTAGATCACGCTGCGGTCATTGAGCGGAAGCGGATTTTTGCGGAAGAAAACACCGCCGAGCAGCAACAAAGTCAGCAAAAACACGTGCGGCAGATCCGCCGCGATACTGAAAAAAAGTCCCGCCGGCAGGATGATCGCCGCCGCCATCAGTGCGCTTTTGCGGGTCTCACTCACTCTTGTCCGCCGCCGGTATCATGAATACATGGCGGTAACGGACAAAATAAACCACTCCCGAGAAAACCGTCACCGCCACGATTCCGCACAGGAAAATAATCCAGAGCGTCCACAGTTCGACTCCGGCGAATTTGGTGTTGCGGAGGTCGAACCAGCCGACCCAGGAACCGCCGGCGATCGCCAGCATGGTCATCTGGAGCGAGGTTTTGAGCTTGCCCCAGCGGTCGGCGGAGATCACGATGTTGCGCTTGGCGGCCATCGTCCGGAGACCGGTGACCATGAATTCACGGCTGATCACCAGCACCACGATCCAGGCGGGCATCAGCTGGTACTCGACCGCCATCAGCATGGTGGCGGTGATGAACACCTTGTCCGCCAGGGGATCCATCAGCGCACCGAAGTCGGTGATCTGATTCCAGCGCCGGGCGAGGTAGCCGTCGACCAGGTCGGTCAAACCGGCCAGGATCGCCAGGATGTAAGCGGTCAGCCGGACATAGTAGACCGAAGACGGCATGCCCTCGGCATCAAAAAAGACCTTGCCGGCATTGGCGGCGAGGATGACGAAAATCATCACCATCACCACCCGCCCAATGGTCAGCAGGTTCGGAATATTCATCGGACGCCCTTTTTCTTCACGAGTTCACCGCGCAATTCATAACCGGTTGCGCTCTGATACACTATATCATAGTATTCGCCGACTTGCAAACGCCCGCCGCGGGAAATCGCGACCTGATTGTCGATATCCGGCGCGTCAAGGGTGCCGCGCCCCCAGGCGGTGACGCCTTCAACGCGGTCGACCAGCACCCGGTCGGTGCGGCCGATCCACTCGCGGTGACGCTCCAGCATGATCGTTTTCTGAAGCTTCATCAGCTCGGCGGCGCGCGCTTCGGCGACCCGGAGCGGAATCTGGTCCGGCAGCGCGGCGGCCGGGGTGCCCGGCTCCGGCGAAAAGGCGAATACCCCGCAGCGCTCGAAGCGCTGGGCTCCGAGAAAATCCTTCAATTCGGCGAATTCGGCCTCGGTTTCGCCCGGAAAACCGGTGATGAAAGTGGTGCGGACGACCAGATTGGGAATGCGCCGGCGCATTTCGGCGAGCAGCGCTTCGATCGCGGCGCGGTCGACCCGGCGGCCCATCGCCTTGAGGATGCGGTCGTTGATGTGCTGAAGCGGGATGTCGAGGTAGGGGATCACCTTTTTGCACTCCGCCATCGCATCGATGAAGTCGCTGGTATAATGGGCGGGGTGGGTGTAGAGCAAACGCAGCCGGAAGTCGCCCGCAAGTTCGTCGAGCTGGCGGACCAGCTTGGCGATCGAGTCGCCCGACTGCGGCCGGTCGACCCCGTACGCGGTGATGTCCTGGGCGATCACCACCAGTTCCTTGACCCCGTTGGCGATCAGCTGTTTGGCTTCAATCAGCACCGACGCCGAGGGCCGGGTGCGGAGCGCGCCGCGGATCCCCGGAATCGAGCAGTAGGAGCAGCGGTTGTCGCAGCCGTCGGCGATTTTGAGATAGGCCACCTGCGGCACGGTGAGCAAAAGGCGCGGCGCGCGGTGATCATAAAGATAGGTCGGCTCGCCGCCGCAGGCCGGGTTTTCCGCTCCGTCGAGGATTTTGACGAGCTCGGGAATGGCGTCGACGCGGAGGAAGAGGTCGACTTCCGGAAACCGCGCCTTGGCCTCGCCGTCGCGCAGTTTTTCGTTGATGCACCCGGCGACCACCACCCGGCGGCCGGGCTTTTTCTTTTTCCAGCGGATCGCGTCGAGGATCGCGGTCTCCGATTCCGAGCGGGCGGCGGGCAGAAAGGCGCAGGTGTTGACCAAATAGACGGTGGCGTCGCGCTCGTCAAAACTCAAAAGGTAGCCGTTGGTCACCAGCTGACCCGCCATCACCTCGGTATCAACCAGATTTTTGGCGCAGCCGAGGCTCACCATGTAGAGGACTTTTTTATTCATTTTCTCACTTTACCTTGCATTTTCCGCCCGCAGGCGCTACAGTATCGCCTGAAAGGAACCGATGATGGAAACCACTCAGGAACTTCAAGAACTCAGCTTCGAAGCCGCGCTCGCCCGGCTCGAAGAACTGGTCGCCAAAATGGAAAGCGGCAAACTCCCGCTGGAGAATCTGATCGCCGACTACGAACGCGGCGCCCGCCTCCTCGCCGGCTGCCGCGCCAAACTCGACGCCATGGAGCGCAAAATCGAGCTCCTCAAGGCCGACGACGGCAAAGCCGGTCAATGGACCGAATTCCAGTCCGAAACCCCGCCCCGGCAGAGCGGCGAACTCTTCTAAGTTCCGCTCAGAACGACAACAGCGGTTCGCCGTTCCTTCCCCGCATCACTTCGACCCGGCATCCGTAGGCTTTTTCGATCCACCCCGGCTCGACCACTTCGGCGGGGGCGCCGTCCTTGAGCATCCGTCCGTCTTTCAACAACACCAGCCGCCCGGCGTAACGCCCGAGCAGCTCGAGATCATGCGAAATCACCACCACCGCGATCTTCCGCGTCTCCGCCAATTCCCGCAGCCGCGCCATCAATTCGAGCTTGTGGCCGAGGTCGAGCGCCGAAGTCGGCTCGTCGAGCAGCAGGATCTTCGGCTCCTGGGCCAGCGCCGCGGCAAGCATCGCGCGCTGCTTTTCGCCGCCCGAAAGGGCTTCAAACCGGCGCTTGCGCTTGGCCGCGAGGCCGACCGTCTCCAGCGCCCGCTCGACCGCCGCCGAATCCTCCGGCCGCCAGAAGTCGAAAATGCCGCGGTGGGCGATCCGCCCCAGCCGGGCGATCTCCTCGACGGTGAACGGCAATCCGGCCCGGATCGACTGCGGCAGCACCGCCAGTTGCGCCGCCCGCTCCCGCCCGGAGTACGCGCCGACCGGCCGCCCCTCGAGCAACACGCGTCCGGCATGCGGCTTGAGGTAGCCGCAGCCGAGGTGGAGGAGCGTACTCTTGCCGGAGCCGTTGGGGCCGATTACCCCGACGAATTCGCCGGAGTCAAAGCACAAATTGAAATCCTCCAGCAGCAGTCCTTCGCCGGGATAGCCGAACGAAACGTTTTCAAATACCAAAAGACTCATGCCGTTCTCCGTTTCGCCAGCAGCAAATAGAGGAAGAACGGTCCCCCGGTCAACGCGGTCACCACCCCGACCGGCAATTCCTGCGCGGTGTAAACCATCCGCGCCGCGAGGTCGCAGGCAATCAGGAACCACGCCCCGCCGAGCAGCGAAGCCGGATAAAGCTTGCGATGATCCGCCCCGACCAGGCGCCGCATCACATGCGGCACCAGCAACCCGACAAAGCCGATGATTCCGGCCAGCGACACCGCGGTTGCGGTCAGCAGCGACGCGGTCACCAGCAAGAGTTGCGCCGTCCGCCGCGGCGGCACCCCGAAGTGGTGAGCCATCTCGCCCCCGAGCGCCAGCGCGTTGGTTTCGCGCGAAAACAAAAACAGCACGGCGAACCCGGCGAAGATGATCGCCGCCGCCGGCCAAAGCATCGCGCCGTCACGCGACTGGAGGTTGCCGAGCAGCCACCAGACGATGCTGTTGAGCTGGGTATTGCCCATCACGCTGATGAGCAACATCAACACGCTTCCGCAGACCGACCCGGTGATCACCCCGGCCAGCAGCGCGGTATTGCCGAAGTCGCCACCGCTCCGCCCGGCCGGAATCACCACGATCGCCAGCACCGCCAGCGCACCGATGAACGCCCCGGCCGGCAGCGCCAGCGCATTGGTGGCGGAGAAGCCGGCGAGGATCGCCAGCGCCGCCCCCAGGCTCGACCCGCCGGAAATCCCCAGCACGTAGGGCTCGGCGAGCACGTTGCGCAGCACCGCCTGGCAGGCGACCCCGGCCACCGCCAGTGCGCCGCCGACCAGCCCGGCGCAGGCCAGCCGCTCCAGCCGCAGCCGGAGAATCGTTTCGTAGTCCGGCGAAAACAACACCGGAAACGAAACGAATTCAGCTCCGCCGGTGAGCGCCGCCGCGACGGTCAGCACAAAAACGGCGGTCAGCAGCACGGCCTTCCACATGAATGCTCCTTGTCAGATCGCCAGGTACGAAGTCCACTTGGGTTCGTTCTGGAAAATCCAGTCATAATATTCGCGGCCCTTGAGCAGCGCGCCCGCTTCCTCGTCAACCACCACCACGGCGTGGGGATGGAGCTGGAGCGCGGAGGCCGAAATCATCGAAGTCACCGGCCCTTCGACGGCGGCGGCGAGAATTTCCGCCTTTTCCTTGCCGGTGACCAGCATCAGCACGTTGCGCGAGTCGAGAATGGTGCCGACCCCCATCGTCATCGCCCGCTTGGGCATATCCTCGGGGCGCTCAAAGAGCGGCGAGTTCTGGGCGTAGGTCTCCGGCGTCAGCGACTTGGCGCGGGTGCGCGAAGCAAGCGACGACAGCGGCTCGTTGAAGCCGATGTGCCCGTCGCGGCCGATGCCGAGCAGCTGGATGTCGATCCCGCCGGCTTCGCGAATCGCCTGTTCGTAGCGCTCGCCCTCGGACTCGATGTCTTCGGCGAGGCCGTTGGGCAGATGGGTGTTGCGCTTGTCGATGTTGATGTTGTTGAACAAGTGGTAATTCATATAGTAACGGTACGAATTCTTGTTCTCCGGCCCGAGTCCGATGTATTCGTCAAGGTTGAAGGTACGGGCGAGCGAGAAGTCCAGATACTCGTTGCGATACATCTGGGCGAGCTCGGAGTAGACCGCCTCCATGGTGCGGCCGGTGGCCAGTCCCAGCACGGCGTTGGGCTTGGCGCGCAGCGCGTTGGCCAGGATGGTCGCGGTCAGCTTGACGGCGGACGCGGTGGTCGGACGGATGATTACTTCCATTTTTCAGATCCTTTGTGGTCGTGGGAGCCGTTCGCATCATGGCGCCGAGTATTGCCGCCCTTCCCCGGAACCGCCCACCCCGGGAAAACGATGACGAACATCGCGGAACGCCGTGCGATCGGCTCAATGTTTATGGTTGCTTTGGTCCTTGAAATACGCAATCGTCGCCGCCAGCCCCTCGTCGAAGCTGTGTTGCGGCACGAAACCGGTGGCCTTGAGCTTGTCGACCGCCGCCATCGAGTGTTTGACATCGCCGGCGCGCTCGGGGAGATACTCGACCGGCGAATTCGAGCCGGTCAGGCGCTTGATCGTCCGGACCAGGTCGTTGATGGTGATCCGGCCGCCGTAGGCGATGTTGTAAACCCCGGTGAAGTCGCTCATCGCCATGAATACATTGGCGGCGACGATGTCTTTGACGTAGATGAAGTCGCGGGTCTGCTCGCCGTCGCCGAAAATCCGGATCGGCTCGTTGGCGACCGCCTTGGCGGTGAAAATCGGCACCGCGGCGGCATAGGCGCTTTGGGGGTCCTGCCGGGGACCGAAAACGTTGAAGTAGCGGAGACACGCGGTCCGGAGTTTCCCGGTCTGGGTGAACATGTTGCAGTAATATTCGCCGTCGAGCTTGGTGATCGCGTAGGGGCTCTTGGGCTCCGGGAACATGGTTTCGCGCTTGGGAACTTCCGGATTGTCGCCGTAGATCGCGGCGCTGGTGCTGAAGCAGAGCTTCTTCACCCCGGCCTTGGCGGCCTCTTCGAGGACGATGATCATGCCGGTGTTGTTGATCTCCACGCATTCGACGATTTTGCTCATCGACTCGGGGACGCTGATCATCGCCGCGAGGTGAAAGACGTAGTCGACCCCCTCCATCGCCCGGGCCACGGTCAGCCGGTCGCGGATGTCGCCCTCGATGAATTCGACGTCGAGCCCGGCCAGGTTGGAGCGGTGGCCGGAGCGCAGATTGTCGAGCACCCGGACTTCGGCTTTGCCCTGAAAATATTCGGCGATGTGGCTCCCGATGAAGCCGCTGCCGCCGGTGATGAGAACTCGCATTTTCTGATCCTTACTTGATTTCTTTGAGCAACTTATGCATCGCGTCGAACTGCGCCTCGATCGACTCGACCAGCTTGATCTGGGTGCGGCAGCGGTCGAGGTTGTGATTGGGCCGGTGGGTCTTGAAATAGACGTCGCCCTCAAGGTAGTCGGTCAGGAAGCGGGTGCCGATTTCGAGGGTGATGAGTTTGCCCGAAAAGGGCAGTTCCTCGCGCTCGACCGGGTTGAGGAAGTGGCCGGCCGAAGCGAGGTAGCCGCGCAGCAGCCCCTCGAACATCTCAAACTGCATGTAAACTTTTTTGAGGTCCATTTCGTCCTCGCCGGCCGGACTGGTGCCGGTCCGGACCATGTCGCCGAAGTCGTAGTGAACCAGCCCCGGCATCACGGTGTCGAGGTCGATCACGCAGATCCCGTTGCCCGAGAGGTCGTCGATCAGGACGTTGTTGAGCTTGGTGTCGTTGTGGGTGATGCGTTCCGGGATCAGGCCCTCGATGTTGAGCCGGATCAGCCGCGAACACTCTTCCTTGCGGGCGAGCACGAAATCGATTTCGCGCGAAACGTCCTTGACCCGGCCGCACTTGTCCTCGGCGATCGCGCGCTCGAGCGCCTCGATCCGCTTGGGGGTATGGTGAAAGTCCTTGATCGTCTCAAACAGCCGTTCGCCGGGAAGATCGACCAGATCGAGCTGGAATTCGCCGAAGGTGCGGGCCGCCTGATACGCCTGTTCGGGGGTTTCCAGAATGTCGTAGGTGCGGGCGTTCTCGATGAAAATATAGCCGCGGTAGAAGTTGCCCGCTTCGTCCTCGACGTAAGGCAGGCCGGTGCGGGTCTCCAGCAGCCGGATCGTCCGCTTGACAGTCTCGAGGTTGCTGGCGCGGATTTTGCTCAGGACGTGACGGGTGACGCGGTCGATGTTCTCCATCAGTTTCGGCGGGTTCTTGAACACGTTGTGGTTGATCCGCTGGAGCGTGTAATGAAGCCGGACGTCGCCCTGGTCGTAAGTGACCTGATAGGTATCGTTGATATGTCCGGAGCCAAACGGCACCGCCACGATATAGTCACCGTAAATCCTGAACTTGTCGCAAATCGCCTTGAGTTTCTGCTGCATGGTGCAAACCTTATATCAGATTCAATTAAAGAGTTTTTCCGGATAGGCGCCCGAAGCGGCCAGTTTCCGCAGCCCCTCGACCACCACCGGGCGGTCTTCGCGGTAGGTGATGCCGAACCAGCTGGCGTCGCTGGTGAGCATTTTCATTGCGGCGCGCTTTTCCCGGATCAGCTGGTCGGCGACAAAGGGGATGTAGAACTCGCTTTTGAGTTCGGTCCCGCGTTTGGCCAGGAATTCGGAAAAGAGCCGCTCGAGTTCGTTGAAAAGTTCGGGGGAAAAGCCCCAGCAGTTCATCGAGACCAGTTCTTCGCCGGTGAAGCGGACGGTGGAGCCGTCTTCGAGGGTGCTTTTGACGCTGCCGTCGCTCTGGCGTTCGAGTTTGGTGTGTTCGACCACTTTGACGAGGTTGCCGGCGGCGTCGACGGAGCAGACGCCGCGGGAGACCGAACCGTTTTCGGAGAGGGTGTTTCTGAGCCGGTAGCCGCACATACAGCCGTCCATGGGTTTGCCCGAACGGCAATTCTTAAGGTAGGCGGCAAGTTTTTCGTAGCTGTCGCGGCCGTAGAAGTCATCGGCGTTGATGACGGCAAAGGGATTTTTCACCACGTGGCGGGCGGCGTAAACGGCCTGGCCGGTGCCCCAGGGTTTTTCGCGTCCGGCGGGGACGGCGTAGGGGGCGGGAAGGTCGTCGAGGGCCTGAAAGGCGTAATCGATGTCGATGCGCCCCTGGTAACGGCTGCCGACGATGCGTTTGAATTCGGCTTCGATATCGTGGCGGATGACGAAGACGACCTGGTCGAAGCCGGCGCGGATGGCGTCATAGATCGAGTAGTCCATCAAGGTTTCGCCGGAGGGCCCGACCTGGTCGAGTTGTTTGAGTCCGCCGTAACGGCTTCCCATTCCGGCCGCCAGTACCAGCAACGTAATTTTCATTCCCTGTTCTTCCCTGTTTTGTATACTCAAAATCAA
>CAZRFG010000086.1:0-12006 GCA_964599205.1 uncultured Victivallaceae bacterium | reverse complement strand
ACCATGAAATCGACCGCCATCTTTTTGACCGCGCTGACCGCGCTGTCGCTCGCCGCCGGGCCGTGGGACTACAAGTTCCCGACGCCGGAGGAAAATCAGGCTTTTTTCGACGCCTTCCGCACCAAGGTGATCGGCCGGCCGCCCGACCGGGTCGATCCCGCCATGAGCGTTGATTCCGTCGAAAAAGCCGACGGCTACGAAATCCGCCATATCTCCTACAACGTCGACCAGGGCGAACGGATCAAGGCATTTCTCCTCGTTCCCGACCACAAGCCGGGCGAAAAACTGCCGCTGGTCTGCTGCCTCCATCCCACCAGCGGCGGCGGCAAAAACACCATGCTCAACCGCTACCCCACCCCGGCCGCCGACGCCGCCGAACAGCTCAAACGCGACAACCGCGCCAACGCCCTCGAATTGGTCAAGCGCGGCTTCGTCTGCTTTCTCCCCGACCGCCAGGGCTACGGCGAACGCGCGGTCATCCCCGGCGAAACCGACCCGGTCAAAAACATGAAGGCCGCCCAGGAGGCGTTCAAGGTCAAATACCCCGGCTGGCACCATACTTTCGGCAAAGTGCCCGCCGACCTCAGCCGGGCGCTCGACGAACTGGTCAAGCTCGACTTCATCGACACCGCCAACATCGGCACCATCGGGCACTCGCTCGGCGGCTGGGATTCGCTCTACTTGTGGGGCACCGATCCCCGGGTCAAGGCGGCGGTGGTCAACTCCGGCGGCGCGCACTGGATCGTCAGCGACATGTGGCTCAACCAGAAATGGCGGCTCAAATTCGTCGAAGGCACCGAGAACATCAAGCCCAATACCGACTGCTCCGCCCAGGTCTTCATGATGATGGGCGCGCCGAAGCCGCTGCTCTACATGCGCGGCATCCGCGAAGCCGGCACCGACTACGGCTCGTGTCCGGTCAACAACGTGCGGCTGATCCGCGAATACTACGGAACCTTCGGCGACAATCCGTACCGGATCAACGGCAAGAACCAGTTCGCGACCTTTTTTCACGACGAAGGCCACGATTTTCCGGTTTACGCCCGGCAGCTGGCTTACAGCTGGCTTGAGCAACAGTTGAAAAAGCACTGATCGATCGATTGTCCAAGTGCGATAACATATCATTGAATTTTTCCCCGGAAACGGATAAAACCATAAAATCAGGAAATCCCGTCATGAAGAAGTCTCCATTTACGCTGATCGAGCTGCTGGTCGTCATCGCCATCATCGCCATTCTCGCCGGAATGCTGCTGCCGGCGCTGAACAAAGCCCGCGAGAAAGCGCGGCAGATCACCTGCGCCAACAATTTCAAGCAGGGCACCACCGGAATGGTCCTGTACCAGAATGACAATGAGGATTATTTCCCTCGCTACAGTGCGGCCGACGGCGCGGTTACGCTCGCCTGGACCGGACGGCTGGCCCGCGCCGGCTACTACAAGAACGCCAAGTCGCTCTTTTGCCCTTCGGTTCCCAATGACCGCAATTGGCCGGCCTATCTTCAGCGCCGGATGGATACCGGGGCGTTCACGCTGACCAGTTCGACCAACCTTGAATGGTATTACATTTCGCTCGGCTACAACTGGTCCGCGCTCGGGGCCGGCTCGCAGACTTCGGCCACCGGGTGGGTCAAACTCGGTGCGCTCAAACGCCCCTCGACGGTGATTGAATTCGCCGACACCATCTGGAAAGGCGCCGCCGACAACCGTTCGTACTATATTATTTACAACACCAACAACACCGGCACCACCGCCGGCCACGCCTGGAGCTGGCACGGCGGCCCGATCACCACCGGCTGGGCGGACGGCCACGTGAGTTCGCCGATCGTCACCAGCACCACCAACGCATACTTGAGCGATCCCTTCCGCGACGGCAATGTCGCGACCAGCGACAGCAATTATTTCAAGGCGCGTTAATCCCGATACGATTGACGGCTCCGGGCCGTCATCAACGACGGCGGGGATTGCCGTTATCACAAAGGGAAGCAGGATTTTTTCGAACAAAAAACATGAAGACGCGGTTGGAAAAATCATTCGCTAAATTTATATTGAAGAATCAGCACATGGGGACTCTTTGCGCCTGTGTTTCATTGAAATATGCATGAAACGAAAAGAGATGGAGAAAATGTGAAAAGATTGGTTTTATCGGGTGCGGCTGCTTTGCTGCTGGCCGGCAATTCGATGCAGGGGAAAGAAATCGAAGCAGCCATCGAGTCCAGGGGCGGGATCAAGACCGAACCGGTTCCGACTTATCAGGCCTGGCCGACCGTAATGTGCACCAAAGACGGCGAGCTGCTCGCGGTTTGCTCCGGTAATCGCAAGGAGCATGTCGACCCCTTCGGCCGGGTGATGCTCTACCGCTCCGCCGACGGCGGCAAAACCTGGAGCGAGCCCAAGCTGCTGACCAAAGGTCCGCTGGATGACCGGGACGCCGGAATCGTCCAGGCCGCGGATGGCTCGCTGCTGGTCAACTATTTCACCAGCATCGGCTTTGCCCACCCCCGGTCGGCCAAGAATCTGCAGTCCGAGTGGAAGGAGTCGCTGGAAAAAATATCGCTCGCCGACATCGTCAATCGTCATGGCTTTTTCATGATCCGGTCGACCGACCACGGCGCGACCTGGAGCGAACCTTATTCCGTGCCGGTGAACAGCGTTCACGGGCCTAAGCTCCTCAAATCCGGTCGCCTGATCTGGGTCGGACGCTCGCTTGCCCCGGACTATGTGCTGCCGGTCAGAATGGGCGACAAGATGGTCTGTGCGGTTTCCGATGACCACGGCGCGACCTGGAGTGTTGCGGGCGAAATCAGCCCGGTCAAAGGGCAGCTGATGACCGACTGGCACGAGGCGGATTGCGTCGAAGCCGCGGACGGCACCATCATCGCCCAGTTCCGCAATCACACTCCGGCGAAAACCGCGCCGGGAAACAAGGCCTGGCCGCGCGGGATCTGGCAGACGGAATCTGCCGACGGCGGCAAAACCTGGAGCGTTCCGCACCATATTTGTGACGGCTTTCCGCCGCATCTGCTGCGCTTGCCGGACGGCCGGCTGCTGCTGACATACAGCTATCGCAGCAAGCCTTTCGGAATTCGCTTCCGCTTGAGCGACGACAACGGCAAGAGCTGGTCGAAAGAAGGAAACTTGGCCGACACGAGCCGTATGGATATGGGATATCCGTCGACCGTAGTGCTCAAGGACGGTTCGCTGTTCACGCTGTACTACGAAGCCGATTCGGACAAATTGGCCTCGCTGTCATATATCCGCTGGCGGCTGCCGGCAAAGGAATAAATCCGCGATCACGGCGAAATCCGGTTCCGGTTTATCCCAATTGTGAATGTGATCCGCCATTCGGAGATTTGATCCGCTCATCTCCGGAGTCGAAAAAATCGGCGGAATCCGGTAAGGGTTGTTAAGAAACTGTATGCGGCCCTTTCCGGAGAAAATAAAACAATCAGAGAAAACGTCTCATGAAGAGAAAATACTTTTTTTGCGTTGATCGAGTTGTTGGTCGTGATTGCGATCATCGCCATTCTCGCCGCGATGCTGCCGCCGGCGCTGAACAAATCCCGCGAAAAGGCGCGGCAGACCACCTGTACCACCAACTTTTTCAAGGCGCGCTGAGCTGTTTATGATTACCATTCGTGAAATTGCCAAAGAAGCGGAAGTCTCGATCAGCACCGTCTCGCACGTGCTCAACACCCCCGACGGGGGGAGCAAGGCGAGCCTCGAGACCCGTGAAAAAGTGCTGGCGGTCGCCCGCAAGCACAACTACGCGCCGAGCCTGCTCGGCAAAGCGTTGCGCAAAGGCAAAAGCTATACCATCGGCCTGCTCGGCCAGCTCGGCATCTACGACCATATCGCCGCCAACAGCCTCTACGGCGCGTCGCGGGTGTTCCGCGACGCCGGCTACGGGATCGAGCTGACTCCGGCGATGCTGCCGCCGGAGCCGACCGATCCCTTGAAGCTGCCGGGGGTGCTGCCGCCGGTGCCGGAGCCGACCGCGCTGACCGTCGAGCACTATCAGGAGAATTTACGCGAAGCGGTCAAGCGGCTGCTCCAGCGCGGGGTCGACGGGATTCTGATCCTGGAAGCGGTGAGCGACGCCAACCGCGAAATTTTTACCGAAATTTCGCACAAACTGCCGGCGGTCAAACTGCTTTTCGGCTCGTCCGGGATTCCGTCGATTCCGAGCGCGTTCATCGATCCGGCCCGGATCGCGTCGCTCGGCGGCGAATACTTGTGCGAGCTCGGCCATCGCCGGATCGTGCTCCTCGGCAACCGTCCGGAAGTCCGTGAAGGCATGGCGCAATGTCTTGCCGAACGTGGTCTGGCGTTGAGCGAAGACGACGTTTTTCCGCTCTGCAAAAGTTTTCAGGACGGCCGCGATGCGCTGCGGCTGATTCTCCGCGAAAAGCCGGAGACCACCGCGATTTTCTGCTACAACGACACCAACGCCGCCGGGGTGCTTCACGAAGCGCTGCGGCTCGGCATCCGGATTCCCGACGAAATTTCGGTGCTCGGCGTCAACAATCTCGAAATTTGCGAACAGCTCTATCCGCAGTTGACCACCATTGCGATGCCGATCATCGGGCAGGGGGAGGCGGCCGCCGAACTCCTGCTCGATCTCATCAACGGCCGCAAAACCGGTGACCGGGTGCTGCTGCCGCAACTCATCAAACGCGAAAGCTGCGGCCGGCCGCGAACCCATGAAAGAATCGAAGCATCATGAACTTGACCAGGTACTTCCGCTCCCCCGACTTGACTCCCGATCAGTTGAACGAGGAGAACCAGATCACCGACAAGAAGATTCTCGGCCGCGACCGGATGAAGTTCGGCATCGGGTGCATCATGTACCAGAGCGAAGAGACCGGCCTGATGCCGATCCACACCATGCTGGTGCGTTTGCTGGGGGGCGGCAATATCGCGCTCGGCATCGTCGCCGGGGCCGGCAGCGCGAGCTCGCTGGTGCAGATGCTCGGCGCGGTTTTCCTGCGCTATTTTCAGTCCAACAAAAAGGCGATGAACCTCGCCCTGAGCGGCGGGATCCTCTTCGGTCTGCTGCTGGCCGGGGCGCTGTTTCTGAAAGCGATTGAGCCCCGCTGGAGCATGCTGGCGCTGACGATTTATCTCATCGGCGCTTACGGCCTCGCCGGGGCGAGCGGGATCCAGATGAATGTCGAAAGCAGCTGGATCGGCGACCTGGTGCCCAAGAAAATGCTCGGCTGGTTCACCAGCGTCAAGTGGATCATCGCTTCGCTCGGCGTGCTGTTTTTTACCTTGCTCTTCGGACGGATCGCCGACTGGAGCCCGACGGCGTCGACCTTTGCGCTGGTGTTTTTGCTGGTGGCCTTTTCGCATCTGGTGGCGATCATCCTGATGTCGACGGTGACCGACCGGAAACCGCAAACCGCCAAGTTCGTCGCCGTCAGCGCGGCGGGCGGCGAACGGCTGAATTACAAAAGCCTGCCGCTGTGGTGCTACATCTGGTTCTATCTCACCTGGGCCGGCGGGCGGACCGCGCTCAACGCCTTTACTACCGCCTACATGCTCGACTACTTCGGCTTCGGGATGGGCAAAATCACTTTGCTGATCTCGCTTCAGGCGGCGATCAATCTGGTGATGCTGTTCATCGTCGGCAAAGTTTCCGACCGCCTCGGGACCCGGCTGCCTTTGATCCTGATTTCGGGCGGAATCGCCCTGGCGATGATGCTCTGGGTATTCTCGGCCTGGCTCGGAATCGGCGCTTTGATCGCCTATCAGCTGATCAACGGCGCGGCGGGCAACACCCACAGCATGCTCGGGATCAATTACGGGCTGGAAATTTTCCCGGCCAAGGGACGGGCGGCCTACATCGGGTTCTCACGGGTGTTCATCGGCGTCAGCGCCTTCATCGCCTCGATCGCGGCGGGCTTCGTGATGGAGGGGCTTTCCGGCTGGGAAATGACCCTCTGGGGCGCGAAACTCAATTCGTACCATCTCTTCTTCACCGGCTGTTCGCTCTTCACCGCAAGCTGCGTATTGCCGCTCCTGATCTCCGGCCATCGCAAGGTTGAGAACCGCTGAGCCGGAGATCCCGGTTCGCTCAGGACAAGGTCAGAAATTTACAGCTCCGCGGCGCAAGTTCGAAGCGGAGCTGATTTTTTTCGACCGGATGCACGGTGTCGTGCCAGAAATCGGTCGCGCTCGCGGCATTGACGCCGCGGGCGGCGAGGTCGAGCTCGCGCACCGCAACTTCGTCGGTCCAGTTGATCAGCAGCGCCCGGTGGCCCGAGGGGGTTTTCTGGAGCCAGTACGAGGGGTGCTCGCTTGCGAAAAGATCAAGCGGGATGCCGGTTTCGCCGGGCTCGGCCGACGCCGTGCGGCGGGCGAGGTCGAGTCCGGACGCGTTGAGCCGGGTCATCTTGTCCGAGAAGTTGACCGCCCCCGCCGCCATCAGCACGATGGCGAGCAGGATTTCACTCTGGGCCCGGCGGATGTCGACGAGTTCAAATTCGCATTCGGGATTGAACGCCATGTCGCGGGTGACAAAGACGTAGCAGGCCTTCAGCCGGTTGATTTCGGGATCGTCCGAGGTGTCAAAGGCGCGGCAGAGCGCGAAGTCGGGGTCGTTGATCCACCAGCGGCGGTTGCTGTGGAAGCGCGCCGCCACCGAACCGACGTTGGCCCGGATGCCCTCCCAGGTGGCGTGGATGTCGCTCCCGGTGCGGACCGCGTCGACGTAGCGGTTGCCGCCGTTGAAGAAATAGTTGCAGCCGAGCACGGTGCCGCGTCCGGCGAGCGCTTCGTACGCGGGCTTGACGATCAGCCGGGCGATTTCGGCGCGCGAAACGGTGCGGTCGCGGAACTGCGCCGCCTTCAAGGTCGAGCCCATGAAGTCGAGCTTGAAGTACTTGTACCCCATATCGGCGTAGTCGCGGAAAAGGTCGTAGAGATGCCTCTGGACTTCGGGCAGGGTCGGGTCGAGCACGAAGCCCACCCGGCGCATGCATTCGTAGCAGAGACAGGGCTGGCCGCCCTCGCTCAAGGCGAGCATGTCGTATCCGGTCTGGGCGATCCGGCAATGCGGCTCGACGATGGTGGGGGCGAACCACAGTCCGGGCTCGAAGCCCATTCGGGTCAATTCCCGGGCCAGGTACTTCATGCCGTTGGGAAAGAGGCTGTTGGCGGTCCATTCGCCGTAGCAGTACTGCCAGCCGTCGTCGACGATGATGCGTTTGATTTTCCTGGACAGCACCGGGTCGCGGGCGATGAACTCGGCGTTTTCGAGCACTTCCTTTTCGGTGATCGTCCAGCGGTAGTAGTCCCACGAATTCCAGCCGGGGAGGACCGCGCTTGAAAAGTCCTTGACCACTTCGGTATTGGCGTCGGCCCAGGCGTGGGTGAGGGCAAAGGGATCGCGCCCGGCGATTAGCGAGACCGGATCGGGTTCGAGTTCGAGGCGGTCTTCGTGGAGCAGATGTTGAACCACCCGGAAGCGGCTGATCCCATTGGCGGCAAATTGACCGGCGAACGAGCTCAGCATCCGCTGCCGGAGCGGGACGGAGACGAGCAGATGCCGTCCGGCGCGGGTCAGCATGGCGGTGAAATGCGCTTCGAAGTCGTCGCGCCGGGCGCTCGGGAACGCAACAATGTGGCAGCGCCCCATGGCAATTCCCTGGCCGAGGAAGTGGTCGAGCGGCGTCTCGGCGACTTCGAGCGGGATCAGACTGATTTCGCGGCGGCTGGCCTTGAGCGAGCCGGTGAAACGGATGGTGAAGCCGTCTTTGACGGCGCGGAATTCGAGCCGCCAGTTCCCGGCGCAATTGGCGCAGGCGAGCGCAAGATGCTCCGCCGAACGGTCGGCGAACTGCCACCGGAGCTCGACTTCCTCTTTGCCGTCGAGCACCATCCGGGCGCGGGCGCGTTCCAATACAAACCCCGGCAATTCCAGCCGGTAACTTCCGTCCGCCGCCACCGTGACAGACCCCGTACCGCTACGCAGCATCAATCCATCCATCATATCCATCCCCTGATTTATTAATAAAAACAATGATCAATCTCGTCACCCCCTCCTCCCCATCGTCACCCCTCCTGCGCTTTTTCTTTTTTGCAGCGCAAAAAAGAAAAAGCGCCGAATCCAAAGAGGTTTTGAAAAGCGAGAGGGGGTTCGGGGGAGAGAGGAAAAATTTTCCTCAAAAATTTTTCCTTTCTCCCCCGTCTCCAATCACTTTCTTCCTGCCGTCGGGGCCGACGGCGACGAAGACGCAGCGGGCGGTGAGGATGGTTTTGTCGCCGGTTTTGACGGTGAGGTCAAAGCTGACGCTGGTGCGGCCGATATGGGGTTCGCCGCCGGTGAAGTCGAGGATGTCGCCTTCGCGGGCGGGGTTGGTGATGACGACGTTGTCGAAGCGGTAGCCGAGGAGGTGGGGTTCGCCGGTGCTTTTCATCGCGTAGATGGCGCTTTGTTCGGCGAGGTATTCGAGCAGGCGGCCGCCGTAGAGGAAGCCGCCGAGGCCGAGGTCGCCGGCTTTGACCAGTTTGGAACCGATGTGCATGTGGACTCCGTTGGGGGGTTAATAGACTTTGAGGGCGACCGGGAAACGGTTGCGGCGGAGTTGCTGCCGCATCCGGTTCGGGGTGGTGTTGAATTTGGCTTTGAAGGTGCGGTAAAAGTAGCCGAGGTTGCGGAACCGGCAGGCGGCGGCGATATCGAGCAGTTTGGCGTCGGTTTCGGCGAGCATGTCGACGGCTTTTTTGAGCCGGCACTCGAGCACGTATTCGCGCCAGGAGAAGCCGGTGACGGTTTTGACCAGCGCGGCAAAGGTGGAGCGGCTGACGCCGCTGCGGGCCGCCGCCTCGTCGAGCCGGAGTTCGAGGGCGGGGTCGGCGGCGAGGGAGCGGCAGAGTTTTTCCACTTTGCGGCGGTTGGCATTGCCGTCGGTGTCGCCGTCCGCGCCGGGGTCGGCGTGGCGGAAAAAGGTGATCAGGAGTTCGGCCAGCAGCGCGTTGGCGAGTTCTTCGCGGAGCAACCCGGGGGAGCGGGTGACGCGGTGGAGTTCCCGGATGGTCCGCAAATTGAAGCGGCGGTAGGCGGGGGCGTCATCGGCGAAGAAAATATTGCGGTCGCGGCAGGCGAGGAGCTGCTCCTGGAGCTTGACGAAACCGGCGGCGGCGAGGTGATTGGGTTCAAAACAGACGAAGATGAATTCCGCCGGAACGTTGGGGGTGAATTCGACCTGGTGGCGGCTGCCGCCGTAGAGGAGAAACGCGCAGCCGCGGCGGAAGGGGCGGCTGCGGCCCTCGACGTGCTGGACCGCACGGTCGTTGAAGCAGACAAAAAACTCGTGCATATCGTGGCGGTGCGGCGCCATCGCGTAAGTGGTGTTGCCGTGATTGGTCCAGAGCATGATTGATACGATAGTGTAGTTTTTTGCGCGTTCCGTGTACGAAATAGCGACGAATCAACACTATAATAATACATACCGGCAGCAAATACAACCGCGGAACAGGGATTTTTGCGATGAAACTCGAAGCTTTCGATTGGAACCGGGTGGTTACGGTATGGGAGAAATGGTGGCAAAAGGAGCTCGGCCGACCGCTCTTTCAGGTTTCGGTGGCGCCGCCTCCCGATGCGCCGCCGCCGGTGCTCAAGCGCCGTCACCGCTTTTTCCCGATGTACGACTTCACGATTCCGGCGAGTGAAATCGTCCGTGAAATCACCGCCGACAGCGAAGCGGCGGTCGGTTCCTGCCGGGACGGCAGTTATCCCGCCGTCTGGTTCAATTTCGGCCCCGGGGTGCTGGCCTCGATGATCGGCGGCGAGGGGCGCTGCGGCAAAGATACGGTCTGGTTTTACCCCGGCCGCTTCGAGGGCAAAGAATTGGCGGACATGAGCCTCGAACTTGACCGCGAGAGTCCGTGGTTCCGGCGGCTTGAGGAATTTTTCCGGGCGGGGGCGGCGGAGTGGCACGGGCGGATTCACCTCGGCCAGACCGACCTCGGAGGCTCGCTCGACGTGGTGAGTGCGCTGCGGCCGGGGGAAGCGTTGCTGTTTGACCTCTTCGACTGCCCTGGTGAGGTGAAACGCCTCAACTGGGAGGTACACCAGGTTTGGTTCGAGGCGTTCGACTATTTCAATTCGCTCCTTCCGGCCGACAACCATGGGTTTTCCGCCTGGGCCGGGCTGCTGTCGCAGAAGTCGCACTACATGCTTCAGTGCGACTTCGCCTACATGATTTCGCCCGACCAGTTTGCCGAATTCGTGGCCCCGGAACTCGCCGCCAGCTGCCGCCGCATCGCGCGGCCGTTTTATCACCTCGACGGCAAGGGGCAGCTGCCGCACCTCGACCATTTGCTGGCGATCCCGGAGCTCGCCGGCATCCAGTGGGTGCCGGGCGCGGGCGCGCCCGACTGCTCGTGCTGGCCGGAGGTCTACCGCAAAATCGCCGCCGCCGACCGGCTGATGCAGATTTTCGTCCCCAACGACGTTGCGGTGATCGAGAAAGTGCTTACCCAGATCGACAAGCCCGAACTGATCCTCTTCAGCGGCCAGGTGCCGTATCATCAGCGCGAACGGCTGGAAGCCCTCTACCGCCGTTTCGGCGTCGAAGTTTGAAGTCAATGCGCATCCACCCTTGTATTTTCCGGCCGGGCGCGGTATCGTAAGCCGGCAAAAGAAAGGCAATGATTGATGCGCAGTTCCGGGTGGTTTCGTTTTTTGGGCACGGCGTGCGGTTTGATATCGCTTCTCTTCGCATCCGGCTGCGTTTGCGACGCGGCCATGTGCGGCGTCAGCAACGAAGTCATTGAGGCCGGGCTCTGGAACGACTTCTCCAGTCGCACCGGCAACGTCACCAGCTGCCTCCGGCTCTCTCCCGGCCGCTGGGACGACGACCACGATATCTATGGTGTCGCCTGGACCGGGGCGACCCGGATGCAGCAGCTCGACGGCGTCGCCTTTTCATTTGCCCGCACCGCGATCGAGGGCGGCGGCAATGGCGCGATGCTGGCCGCGGTCAACCGCGTCGAGGGCGAATTCAACGGCGTCCAGTTTGGCGGCGTCAACTCCCGCCGCCGCGGCGCCGGCCTCACTTTGGGCGGGGTCAACGATTACTCGCCCCGCAACCCGAGCGCCATGACCGGCGCCCAGCTCGGCGCGGTCAACTTCTGCGGTGACAGCGAGGGGATCTTCCAGCTCGGTCTGGTCAATTTCGCCGACAAATCCGCCAATGCCGTCCAGCTCGGCATCTGGAACGACAACGGCGACTTCGGCACCCCGTTCCTTAACTTCGTCTTCGGCTGGACCCCTGAAAATCCCCCCTCCGTCCCGGAACGCCGGGCCGCCGCCTGCCGCCAAGACTACCCTGAACTCGAACACGCCGCCCGCATCGCCGACCCCGTCCGCTCCGAAGCCGAAATCCGCCGCGTCCTGTCCGAAAAAAATTACTATCCGGCCCAGCTTGAAGCCATCCTCACCGTCTACTCCAGTGAAGACTGCCGGATCCATCTGCCATACCGCTTCCACCCCGCCATCGTCCCCATCCTTCGCGAATACCTCCTCGACCCGCCCGAAGAGTCCGGCGGCGATCCTGCCCGTTAGGGAAGAGGACATGGGGCTTCTTGCTCCTCCCGCCACCCTCAGGCCGGGCCTTTGACCCCAACTGCCGGGTTGTCGCAGGAGCCGGGAGCGGCGCGCAGCTTCCGCCCCTCTGGCGGCTCTGCCGCCAAGGAAAGGGGAGGGACCGTCTCCGCCGGTGAGGGCAATGCCTTGCTTGACCGGCCCGCGCCCCGCTGAATCCACGAGTCTCTCCGCAAGTACTCTTCCCGCCTCCACCGCCGTATCGAGCCCGTCGCATCGGGAGAGGATGCCAGCACAGACGTCATTGACGACAGGACACACAAGCCTCCACCGTTAAAATCGTCGAAGCCGCCCAGGCAGGCTCGCAACCATCCGGCTCTTTTTTTCAGCCCGGGATGGATTCTTTTCTTGACATATCAATAAATCATGATATATTGATATTATAATCCCGCCGCG
>CAZRFG010000085.1:0-12063 GCA_964599205.1 uncultured Victivallaceae bacterium | reverse complement strand
ACCGGCCAGCCGGCGGCGCGGCCGCCCTCGAGGCAGACTTCGCGGTCGTCGATGTAGAGCGCCGGTTTGCCGTAGTCGGCCTCAAAGGCGATGAACATCGCCGGCTCCGGCTTTTTGGCCCCGACGATAAAGCTGTAAATGCCGTCCGGCACCAGGCCGGCGATCTCCGGGAAGCGGGTCCGGAAGTCACGCATGTGCATCGCCGAGGTGTCCGAAAAGAACACCACGCGATAGCCGTCGCGCTGCCAGTTCCGGATCTGTTCGGCCATTCCCTCGATCGGAGCGTGGAGAATCGCGTTCCAGGCGTTGCGGACGAAGTCGTCGCTCAAGCCGGAGCTGGTTGCCTTGCGGAAACGGCCGAGGAACTCGTCCTCGGTCAAATGTCCCCGCTCGAAGCGGTCGATCGCCTGCAACACCTCCGGCGGCACTTCCTCGATCGCACGGTAGCCGAGGACGCCGAAACAGCGTTCGGGCCGGATCTGGAGGCAGACGCCGCCGATGTCGAGGGCGATTACTTTTTGCTGCGGCATTACTTCACGTTCTCCAATTCTTTGAGGCGTTTCTGCAGATCGTCGATATCGACGTCGGGATCGTCGAAGGAGCCCAGCGCTTCTTCGTAATACTGTTTGGCCGCTTTGCGGTCGCCGAGCTTGTCGGCGATTTCGCCGGCGTGGATCAGCAGCGTGCCGCGTCCGAGGGTGGAGTCCATCGGCGCATTGAGCGCTTCGCGGATGGTGTCGAAAGACTGCTTGAGTTCCCCCTTGCGGTATTCAAGCCAGGCCAGACTGTCGAGGTAAGCGCCGCTGTCGGGTTCGGCTTTGAGCGCTTTGCGGATCAGCGTTTCGGCTTCGTCGAGCCGGACGCCGAGTTCGGCGGCGACGTAACCGACGCTGTTGGCATTGTCGTAGTCTTCGAGCGCGCCCATCGCGTCGAGTTTTTTCCAGGCTTCATCGAGGAGTTTGGGGTCGCGGCTCTTTTCGGCGATGACCAGCATGTTGAGGTAGACCCCGTCGGGGGTCTTGTCGCCCATTTTTTTCTCCAGGCCGCGCAGTTTTTCGAGGTAGGCCTGGTAATTGTGCTGGCGCACCGCCAGCAGCATTTCGAGCGAGTCGCGTTCTTCGCCGGGCTCCAGCGCCTTGACCACCGCGGCGGCCTCGTCGAGTTTGTTGCCGTAGACCAGGCCGGCGACTTCAAGATAGCGGCCGATCGCGTCCTTGGGATTGATTTTGAGCATCCGCTTGCCGGCGCTTTCGGCGACTTCAAAGCGGCCGCAGCGGAGCGCCGCTTCGCCCTCCAGCTGAAGGATCTCGGCATTTTCCGGCGCGTTGCTCAAGAGCGACTGGGTCAGCACCAGCGCATCGCGGTATTTGCGGGCGAAATAGAAGACCCGGGCCTGGACCAGCCGCGCTTCGGCGCTGTTTTTTTCCTGCGCCGCCAGCCGGGAGGCGATCCGGATCGCTTCCTCGGGACGCTGAACCGAGAGATAGAAAAAGGCGAGGTTTTCCAGCGCCTGCGGATCGGTCAGTCCGGTGTCGGCGGCGATGATGCCGGACAACAGCTCATCGCGTTCCTGCTCCAGCGCGGCGCGCGGGCTCTGCCGCAAGCCGAGCCAGCGCCGGTCCCGGTCGGCCCGCCGCGCGGCGAGATGGAAATGGCGGGCGGCGCTCCGGTTCAAAGCGTCCTTGGCCATGAATCCGTCTTCGGCGAGGAAATGGCGGAACAGTTCCGAAGCCTCTTCGCAGTCCTTGCCGCTTTCGAAGTCAAAGGAGGACTTGATTTCCAGCAGCCGGCAGAGCGCGAGGTCGTTGTCGGCGCTCCGCTCGCCTTCGCCCCGGTAGTTGATCGCGCGGTTGAGCAATGCTTCCATATTGCCGGGGTTGACGCCGTACTGGCCGATCAGCGAAAAACACTGGATGGTCAGCGCCGGCTGTTCCGGGTGGTTCCAGGCGAGTTCATAAAACCGCTTGGCGGCATCGGGCAGCAGCGCCGGATTGTCGTGCATCAGGTTGCCGAGCAGCGTCATCGCCGACTGCGAGGTAGGGTCGGCTTCCAGCGAGGCAAAAAGCCAGTCAATCCGCTGTTTGGCATCGGCTTTGGGATTGAGCGAGGCGCGGACGAAATTCTCCAGCGCCCGGGTGCGGAGCGCCGCACCGGAAACCGGGGCCGGCTTGACCTCGGAGGTGGCAACCTCCGGAGCGACGGCGGCCGCGTCTTCGCCGATTCCCCCCGCGGCCAGGAGCGAGCAGCCCGCAAACATAACAATGACCGGAACCAATCTGGGCGTCATAGGCGAATTCCTTTCCACAAGATTTTGGTAAAGAGCCGATTGCAAACGGACCTCCGGGATTGGAATCGCCCCGGACGCCTTGATCAACCCGACTCCACATGGTAAATATGGCGCGGAAATGCGAATTTGCAAGCGCCGGGCCGCAATGAGCGAAAAAAAAACGCCGTCCGGTTGACGAACGGCGTCGGAGAGCGAAGCGTGATTACTTGCGACGGATGCCGAACTTTTCGGTGATCGCGAGGTAGCCGGCGTGGTTTTCGCGCGCCAGGTAGGTCAACAGGCGCTTGCGGCGGCTGACCATCGCCAGCAGACCGCGGCGGGTGCTGTGATCCTTGGGATTGTTGCGGAGGTGGTCGGTGAGATCCTTGATCCGGGTGCTCAGCAGCGCGATCTGCACTTCGGGGGATCCGGTGTCGCCTTCTTTGCGGGCGTTTTCGGCGATGATGGCGGTCTTGTCCATGTTTCGATTCCTTTTTTTTCGCGCCGGAGAGCGATTCCGCGACGGCATGGACGCCGTCCCGGCACCTTCCGGCCGTTGTTGTGTTCCATTACCATACCACCGGTTTGGCGAAAAGCAAGTCCGCGCCGCCGCTTTTTTGCTGGAAAAAGCGGGCTTCGCCTTGACAGCGGGCGCGCTCCGAACTACAGTATGCGGTAATTGAAGGAGCAATGCGATGAAACGATGGATCACCGGCGCGCTGGCGCTGTTGGGGTGCGTGACCATGCTGGCCGCGCCGGAATTGGAAACTTTCTGCGACAGCAGCGGCAAGCCGGTGCGTTACGCCGGCCGGGTCGCGCCGGGCGAGGTCAGAATCCCGCAGCTTTATCAGCCCCGCGCCCGTGAAATGCGCGGCGTCTGGGTGGCGACGGTGGAGAATATCGACTTCGCGCCGCACTCCGACGCGGCGACCTTCCGGAGCGACTTTGCGGCGCTGGCTTCGACGCTGGCCAAACGCCGCTTCAACGCGGTTTTCGTCCAGGTGCGGCCCAACAACGACGCCTTTTATCCGTCGGCGATCAATCCGTGGTCGCGCTGGCTCACCGGCGCCGAGGGCAAGGGTATTGCCGGCTTTGACCCGCTGGCCTACATGCTCTCCGAAGCGAAGCGTAACAGCCTCGAGTTCCACGCCTGGCTCAACCCCTACCGGGTGATCGGCAAAACCAAGTTGACCAAAGCCGGCTACCTGGCCACCCTCGACCCCAAAAATTTCGCCCGGCGCAACCCGTCGCTGGTGCTCGAAGTTCCCCTCGCCAAGGGCGAGCGGCTGCTGTTCCTCGACCCCGGCAATCCGGCGGTGGTAAAACACGTGGTCGACACCGTCCGCGAAATCGTCGCCAAGTACGATGTCGACGCGATCCATTTCGACGACTATTTTTATCCCTACAGCCAGTTCGGCGACATCGACAACAACTCGTTCGCCCGGTTCAATCCGGGGAAGCTCTCGCGCGCCGACTGGCGGCGGCGGAACGTCGATACGCTGGTTTTTGAAGTCTCCCGGCTGCTGAAGAGTCATGAGCAGAAAACCGGACGCAAGGTCAAATTCGGGATCAGCCCCTTCGGCATCTGGGCCAACCAGAAGGATATCGCTGCGGGCTCGCTGACCGCCGGCAAATCCTCCTACCTCGCCCAGTACGCCGACACCCGGGGCTGGGTCAAAAAGGGGTATCTCGACTACATCGTGCCGCAGCTTTACTGGCCGTTCAACCATGAGGTCGCCGCCTATGCCGCGCTGGTCGACTGGTGGGCGCAGCAGGTCAAGGGAACCGGCACCGACCTCTATATCGGCATCGCCGCTTATCAGGCGGGGAGCTCTTCGAGCTGGAGCAATCCGGACGAGCTCTACAACCAGCTCCGCTACGACCGCAAGTTCCCGGAGGTCAAGGGCGAAGTTTTCTTCAGCTGCCGGAGCATTCTTGAACCCCGCAACCCGGTGATGCGGAGCGCGCTTTCGCGGATTTTCCAGCGCTGCTGGAGCCGTCCGGCGATGGTGCCCTAAAAAAAATCCCCGAATCATCGACTTGCGGTCTTTTGATTCAGGGAGGTTGCGGGAGGGGGGACGGTCAGAATACCGTCACCTGCTGCTGGTTGCGGCCGGCAAACTCGGAGTCGGAAACGTAGTTGTCGCCGAGAAGCTGCTTGGCCGAGGCGCGCAAATCCATGTAGAGCACATTGATCTTGCCGCTGTGGCGGTAGCGGATCTCTTCGCCGCCGCCCTCGTGGGTGTAGACCCCGGCGGGGGCGAGGCTGGCGGCGCCCCAGAACTTCGAGAGCGGCAGCACGCCATCCATCATTCCCATCAGATTCGACGGCTTTCTGAGCTTGCTGAGCTTCTGCGGGCCGAATTTGTCGTAGCCGAAAATCCCGTAGCCGTCGGCATAAAAGGCGGAGTTGAAGCCGTAGGAGCCGACAATCCCGAGGTAGCGGTGCTTGAAGGGCCCGCCGGCGCAGAGGAACGATTTGAAGAAGAGCGGCTTGCTCTGGTCGGCGCTGAAGTCGGCGTAGACTTTTTTATTGCTCGACATGTAGGGCAGCAGCGCGAAAAAGCCGGTGTACTGTTTGTTGGTGAGATTCTTGTTGTCGCGCGACCAGAAGAGCCATTCACCGTGGTCCTGGCTGTACTGGGTGAGGCCGAGGCCCATTTGTTTCAGGTTGTTGATGCAGTTGACGCCGTGGGCCGCCTGCCGCGCCTTGTTGAGGGCGGGCAGCAGCATTGAGGCGAGGATCGCGATGATCGCGATTACGACGAGAAGTTCGATCAGGGTGAAGCGTGACTTTTTCATTTTTTGAAAGTTCCTTCCGCGGTAAGCGGGATGTTGAGTTTGAAACCGGGAGCGTATTCGTACACCTTGACTTCGGAGTCGAGCGGGAATTCCTTTTCCAGCACGTCCTTTTTGAGGTCTTTGGGGTCGTCGGCGAGCAGCAGGAACTCGCGTTCTTTGAGCATCCGGAGGTCGAGGATGTAGCGCTTGCCGGAAACTCCGGTGAGCACCATGCCGCTGCGGGGATACTGGAGGTCGGAAACCCAGGCGCGCGACTCGGATTCGTTGACTTTGAGTCTGCCGTCGGCATAACCCTTGACCTGAAAGACATCGGCAAGCGGCGGACAGTTGACGAAGAGCCGGGTGGCTTTGCCGACGTTTTCGGCCCGCAGCACTTCGAGCGAGAAACGCGGACCGTTGCGTTCGATGCTCAAGTTGCGTCCGGCCAGTTTCGCCGGTTCGGCAAAGGGCGGCACGACGTCGATGCTGGAGGCCGCCGGATCGACCGCGGCGATCATCCCGGAGTAGGACGCGGCAGGGAGCGAAACGACATCTTTGCCGAGCGCCAGCCGGGTGCCGTCGAGGAGATGGAGCTCGCGGCTGCCGTCGGGCAGCCGGGTGGCCAGGCCGAGCCGGCCGTCGAGAACGAATTCGGCGCCGTCGTCGAGTTTCGCCTGATAATGGCCCGGCCGGTCGGCGACGATGAGAAAATCGACCCGGCCGCCCTTGAGCTTGACCTCGGCCGCGACCGCGTCCCCGGCGCTGTCGCCGAGGTCGAGCCGGCGGACAGTCTCGATGAGGGGCGTGCCGCGTCCGGTTTCAAGGAAATTGAGCACCCGTGACGCTTTCCCCGCTTCCGGGGTATGGCGGTAGAACAGCATCCGGCGGGTCATCGGGTAGATGTTGTGATGATCTTTGGCGTCGCCGAGGGCGATTTCGCCGTTGCCGGGGGCGAGGCTGAGGAGCCGGAGGAACGCGTTGTCACTGTCGTTGATCCGCCAGGTGACCTCAAAGGGGCGATCGGCGGTTTTGGCCCGTTCGACATTGCGGATGCGGACGAAGCCGAGGGAGCTTCCCTCGCCGCCGTTTTTAGCGACGTAATTGGCGTCGTTGTAGGGAACCCCCGGTCCGGCGAGGGTGCCGGAGGGCTGTTTGACCAGGTCGAGGCCCTTGACTTCGACCGTGCCGTCGAGGGTGCCGAAACTGCGGACGTGCTCCTTGCCGCCCCGCATCCAATAGTAGTCGACGGCGTAGAACTCCTTCGGCGAGACATTGACCATCAGCCGGGTACGGCTCTGTCCGGCCGCGTCGGATTTGACGAAGCGGCTTTCGCCGGGGACCGGCGGCGTGGTTTTGTCGGCGACGAAGACGCCGCGGTCGCGGGCGGCCTGGACGCTGCCGGAAGTTACGCACAATTCGCTTTCGCCGTAGAGGTCGCCCTCGGCGGCGCGCCAGCGGCGGGGGAAGGTGCCGCTGCTCAGCATCGCCGGGAAGTGGCGGCCGGTGTTGTTGCCCATCCAGTTGTAATACCACGGATCGAGCTTGGCCGGATAGCCCCAGCCGGTGACGAGGCGCGAATTCAACGCGTCAAGGTAGATCCCCATCACACTGTCATGACCGTGGAAGACGTGGCCGTAGTGGCTGTAAAAGGTCCGGCTGTCGTCGCCGACGCCGCCCCGGAGCAAATTGATGCCGGGGCCGCTGATGTCGTCGGCGCGGACCCGCCAGTCGGCGGGGAGCGTCGCGGCGGCTTTTTCGAGCTCGGCCCGGCTGAGACCGGGGCCGGGCTTGTAGCCCTCGGTGTTGACCAGCGCCCAGGCGATTTCCGGCCGCGGGAAGTCGCGGTAGACCGCTTCCAAAAATTCCGGATTTTCGTCGCCGGTGTAGCGGCGGCTGTAGCGTTTGGCCGACTTGTAGGTATTGAGCGCGGGGCCGTCGCCGAGCACGATCTGGGTGTAGGGCGTGGTGGCGTGTTTGATCTGGCTCAAGGTGCCGGTGAGGAAGCGGGGATTGTTGGTGAACCGCGGGAATTTCTCCGGCGGAAAGAGCTCGGGATGGGCCGCCGTCAACTCCTCGGTGATCCGGAAGAAGTTGTAAAAGATGCTGAGGCCCTGATTGTTGTAGCCTCCCGGCGATTCGGTCTTGATCCCGTCGCGCCAGAAGAGGCCGAGGAACATGTTTTCCCCGAGGCCGTCGCCCCGGAGCTTGTCGACAAAGCGGGTGTCGGGGTAGTCGAGCACCCGGGCGATGGCGGCGTAGGTGCGCGGCGCCTGCGGGTAGTTGGAGCGGCAGATACCGTCCGCCTGGCCCTGAAGATAGGTCAGGAAGACGTTTTCCTCGATGAAGCGCTTGAGTTCGTCCGGGGTTTTGACCGGCAGCTTTTTGGCGGCGAGGAGCCCGAAGACCTTGCGGTCGGCGGTGATCGCCGGGAAGACCCGGTCGTAGGCCAGCGCCAGGCGGTTGGCGTCGGCGGTGGTCCAGATGCCGTCGATGAAGAATCCGGTGTTGCCGAGGAAGTCAAAGGGCACCGCCTCGACCAGCTTGCGGTTGGCTTCGATGCTGACGTGGCTGCGGCGGTACTGGGGCAGCGCCGAGAGCATGTTGTGCTCGACCCCGATCCGGGCGAAGCCGGCGAGGGCGAGTTCGGCATAGACCGGGTCTTTGGTCTCGGCGTAGAGCGCGGCAGCCTGGCAGGTGAGGTCGTAGAGAATTAAGCCTCGCATCACCGCCATCACCCCGACGTAGTAGTGGCGTTTGCCGTCGAATTCGGCGCCGTTGATGCCGTCGTCGAAGACTTTGCCGGAGAGATCGTTGACGTCGCCCCAGTTGTTGTCCGGGATCAAGCTGCCGTCGACCGGGCTCGTCAGTTTCCAGGCATCCGGCTTGCCGGGCAGCGGCGGGGTCATTTTGTAGGGATAAAAGGGGTCGCCGCTGGCCTGGTAAATTTTGTCGCCGTGAACCGGATCGGCCGGGCCGGGGAAGGGGATGCGGACGGTGAACGCGGTGTCGGGGCCGACCTGCCAGATTTCCTCCGGCGTGAAGTCGCGGAGGGTGAAGCGGTCATTGTAGTGGATCCGCTTGCGGATGAAGCCGTCGAGAATCACCGGCTCCCGGATCGAGCCGGGGGCGGGCGCGGGGTGGACCTGGCGGGTTTTGACGTAGGGCAGCGAACCGCCGACCGGGTAGCGGCGCGGGAACTCCATGCCGTTGACGGTGCGGTTCTCCCGCAGTCCGGCGTAGTCGAAAATAACCACCGGGATCGCCGCTTTGCCGCCGGCCGACGCGATTTCGACGGTCGCCGGATCGGCCGGGGCGAGGGTCTCAACGTAGTAGCGGCGCAATTTGCGCGCCGGCTGTTTCTCCAGCGCCTGGGTCAGGTCGCGCGAACCCAGGAGCCGCAGCTGGGGCGGGGTTTTGACTTCGGTCGGGACGAAGTCTTTGGCGAATTCGAGCTCGATCATCAGCCGGCGCGGAATATCGCAGGCGGTAAAATCGGGGGCAAAGGCGACGCTGAATCCGGGCTGGCCCGCAAGCTGGACCCGGGGCGCGTTTTCCTTGGTGATCACCGGCCAGCCCGCGTGGAGCGCGAAGGCGGCGAGACAGATGGCGGCAAGCAGACGTTTCATTTCAGTTCTCCAGTTCGATCGGGTTATTGTCAGCGTCGATCAGATGGCAGGGCAACCCGATCCGGCGGCGGAGGCGGCCGGGGTTCTCCATCAAAGCGAGGCATTCTTCAAAAGCCGCCTGGCCGATCGCCGCCCAGTCGGCGGCGACGGTCGGGAAACGGTGGAAAAAGGGATCGAGTTTGCGTTTGCCGTCGATGCCGAGGACGTCGTATTGCGCCGCGAGTTCCGCGCCGTGCCGGGCGAGATTGTCCTCGGAGTAGTGCTGCAGCATGGTGTCGGTGGTGAATAAGTACCCTTTGGCCGGATCGAAGTCGATCGCCGGAGGATCGTTTTTTTCGTCGTAAATGTGAATTTTGACTTCATTGCCGGTCAGCCGCTTCCAGGCGGCGGCGAAGAGGTCGGCGCGCTTGAGGTAAGTCGGGCGGCTGTCGGTGGCGACCTCGACTTCGCGTTTGCCGAGCTTCCGGAAATAGCGCACCGCGCAGGCGACCGCGTTGTCGGGATCGAGATCGACCAGCGAAATCCGCCCGCCGAAGTCGTCGGTCATCAGGATACCGACCATCGGCACCGCCGGGGTGAAGCGCCGGATTTCCTGGTCGAACTCCTGGATCATGATGATTCCGGAGCACTCCGAGGCGGCCCGGTCGAGTTCGGCTGCGTTGGTCGCGTCGAAGCGCCGGGGGATGCTCTGGAGCGCGAGGTTGCGTTCCAACGCGAGCTGCTGGATCCGGATTAAGGCGGTGAAGCTCATCCCCGGCGAATGCGCCCCGTCCGGCACGCAGGCGGGTGAAAGATAGGCGTTGATCCGGAATGGCGACCCGGTTTTGACCTCGCGTCCGGTCGATCCGGCGACGATCCGGCGGCCCTGCTTGGAGAGGATGCCGCGCTCGACCAGTTCGGCGATGCCGCGCTGGGCGGCCGAGAAACTGATGTTGAACTGCTGCTGATAGCTGCGGATCGGCTCGATCAAACTTCCGGCGGGAAGCGAGCCGCTGAGCACCCGGCTCTCGAGGTGATCGATCAGCGCGGCGGCGCTTTCGGGTTTCGAAGGACGCGGCATATTTTTGATTCCTTTTGATTTTTTATAATTTCGATTGCACCTTTATTTTATGGTATTTTCAAGAAAAAGTCAAGGGGTTTTGGCAAAAAAGCGCGATTTTTGTCGATTTTTAGCGGATTTTATTTGATTCATCTTGATTTTTTATTGACATTGGCCGCTTTCCGAATGGCCCGGTGAGAGTTTCGAATTCGGGACAAAGCGGGACGCCCGGGCGAGAGCGGCCCCCGACCCGCGTATCCCCCGCGGATGTCTTTATTTAGGCCAGGCAAGGGGGGCATTCGCGTCCGGCCAAAAAAAACGGGACCGGCGCAGTGCCGGTCCCGGATTCCGAAACGGGAAGCTTATTTGGTCATTTCCTTGTCAACCCAGGGCGTTTTGACCGCGCTGTAGATTTTGGATACGGAGTGCCCTTCGAGCGGAACGTGAACGATCTGCTTGGGTGCTTTGATCTCGTTGTAGGCGGCATAGACGCTGCTCGGCGAGCAGGTGGTGTCGATGAAACCGGCCGAGGTCAGCACCGGAACGGTGATGAATTTGGCGAAGTTGGCGGCGTCGTAGTAGGGAGCCACCTGGTCGACCGATTTGCCGAATTTGGAATTGCGGTTGATCTGCGGCCAGCCGGACTGACGGCCGAGCTTGTAGCCGCCGTGGTCGCACATCGCCGGCACGTTGGCGGCGCAGGCGGTGATGTTCTTGTTGAACCCGGTCAGGATCAGCGCCATCGCGCCGCCCTGGCTCGAACCGTCGATTACGAAGTGCTTCTTGTCCCACTGCGGCATTTTGGTGACTTCGGTGATCGCCCGGTCGACGCCGAGGATCACGTTGCGGAAGTGGTACTTGTCACGGTTGTCGGCCTGGTCGACGCTGTAGCTGTAGCCCAGCTTGGCGAGATTGTCGTCGTACTGCTTTTTGAGTTCCTCACTCTTGAGTGCGCCGTCGAATTTGTGGACGTTCATCACCAGGTAGATGGCGTTTTCGCGAAGCTGCGGGCCGGCAAAACCGGCGCCCGCGCCGGGGACGGTGACGATCGCCGGGAACGGGCCTTTGCCGTTCGGAACCGACAGGAAACCGTAGAGCTTTTCGCCGTTCAGGACGTCCACCACCACCCGGTAGGCGGTCTGCTTGGCATCGGATTTGGCGTCGAGTTTGGTCAGCGTGACCGGCTTGTCGGCGATCGCCTTGCGGCCGTCTTCCCAGAACTTGGTGAAGTCGGCGGGCAGGTCGTAGCCCATTTTGATCTTTTCGGGTTCAACCCCGGCTCCGGCCATCGGTCCCTTGGCGGGGGCTTCCATGTCCTTGAAATCGGCGGTGTAGGCGCGGATGAAGCCGGGCTTGTCGAGCTTGGCCGTGAACTTCATCGACTCGGGTTTGGCCAGATCGACGGTTTTGCTGTCAAAGGGGGCGCCGCCGTCTTCACTCAGGCGGACTGCAAAGCTGCCCTTGCTCAGCGGCTTGCCGTTTTCGACCGCGCTGACCGTGAAGGTCACCGCTTCGCCGGTCTTGTAGATCGGCATCGCTTTGTCGGTCTTGATGGTGATTTCCGGCGCGGCGGCCAGCGTCAGCGCGGCCAGCGCCAGCGGCGCGGCAAACAGGGTTGCGAATTTCATGTTTCTTCCTTTCGTTGGTTACCTGGAAAGTTGGTGATAGTCAATAATTTTATTCAACCAGTCGTGAAGCGCCTGGTAGTAGCTTTCGGGATAATCGGGAAGTGCCGAATTTTCGATTCCGGCCCCGATCAGTTGTTCGAAAAAGTCGCCCTGGGCCACATCCTCGCTCTCCGGCAGCAGGCCGTTTTCATAGAGGTAGGTGAGTTTCAGAATCACCGCGCAGCGGAGGAGCGGCCACGCTTTTTCGTCTTTGGACGCGAGCTGGGAGAGCACCGCCCGGAGCACGTCGTAGGTGAAGGGCAGCGCATCCTGCGCGGCGGTGTTCTTCAAGACGAAATTGGCGGCTTTGCCGGCGAAAAGAAAATTGTTTTTGCGGTCGGCCAGCGCCGCGAAGTCAGTCACCAGTTCGGCCGAACGCAGGTTGCCGAGTTCGCTTTTGGGCGAAATCTCGAATTCGATCTCAAGTTCGCGATAGAGATCGGCCACCGGCATCGACTTCGCCCCGATCTTCTGCGCCCCGTGGGCGACCAGATCGAGTTTGCCGTAGTCGGTGCTCAGACCGGAGAGCAGCAGCGCCGACTCCTGGTACGGGCGTTTCGACAATACGATGTAACGGGTGTTTGGCATCTTGTTTTCAAATTGGCGGCGCAAACGCCGTCGGTTGTTCTCGATATTGCGGTCGGGCTCCTCCCGGGCCGGGAGAGTGCCCCGAGACCGGCGTTC